>JAFGDI010000070.1 GCA_016932145.1 Sedimentisphaerales bacterium | reverse complement strand
GATCAGGCTGGCATTGATCGCGTAATAGAGCGTCTCGATGAACTTGGCTTGAAGGCCCATGTCTCTAAGGGGCAGTTTCGTACTATTATTGGTGCAATGGGTGAAGAGAATGATGCTTTGCCTGACCAGCTTAATACCCTGGAATGTGTTGAGCGTGTTGTGCCGGTAATGAAACCTTATAAAATGGCAAGTCGCGATCTCCATAACCGCAATACGCAGATTGATGTTGCGGGGGTAAAGGTTGGAGCAGGTGAGTTTGCCTTTATTGCCGGTCCATGTGCTATTGAAATAGCTGAAGATTGTCATGCGACCGCTGCTGCGGTTAAGGCTGCCGGTGCCAATATGCTTCGCGGTGGGGCATTTAAACCACGAACCAGCCCATATAGTTTTCAGGGTATGGGTGAAGAAGGGCTCAAGATACTCAGGGCTTGTGGCGATGAATTCGGTATGCCAATAGTTACTGAGGTAATGGATCCGAGAAATGTTGAGCTGGTTGCCAGGTATGCCGATGTAGTGCAGGTTGGCGCTCGCAATATGCAGAATTTCGTATTGCTTAGTGAGGTTGGTAAGATCCGTAAGCCTGTTTTGTTAAAGCGAGGTTCAGCCAATACTGTTAAAGAGTGGCTTATGAGTGCGGAATATATCTTAAGTGAGGGTAATCATGATGTTATTCTCTGCGAGAGAGGTAGTACCGGCTTTGAACCAGAGCTGAGATATAATCTTGATGTCGGGGCGATTGTCGCGGCGAAAAGGAATACTCATTTACCCGTTATTGTTGACCCTTCTCATGCCGCTGGTCATCGTGAATTTGTAGTTGATCTGGCATTGGCTGGTATGGCTGCGGGTGCAGATGGTTTTATGATTGAAGTGCATAATTGTCCGGAACGGGCAAAATGTGATGGCCCTCAGGCATTGACCACCGACATGTTCGTGCAATGTATGGCAATGGTTAAGAAAATCATTTCAGCCAGGTCCGTTTAATTTTAAGGTTATAATCCAATGAGGATATTGATCACTGCCGGGCCTACTAGAGAGTATATTGACCCGGTGAGGTACATAACAAATGGCTCAACCGGCCAGATGGGCTATGCCTGCGCTTTGCAGGCAGTAGCCCGGGGGCATAGGGTGACCCTTATCAGTGGCCCTGTGCATTTGCCCCGTCCTGATGGTGTCAAGTTTATTTCTGTAGTTTCAGCTGCTGATATGGCCAAAGCCGTTCTGCATGAGTTTTCAGATATCGATTGTGTGATAATGACCGCTGCTGTAGCAGATTATACCCCGGCAGTGATATCGGATCATAAAATAGTAAAAATGCCCGGCGATATGCAATTACACATGATAAGGACTATGGACATTCTTGCAAAATTAGGCCAGATAAAAAATAACAGTCAGAAGTTAATTGGCTTTGCCCTGCAAGATGAAAATGCCCGTGAAAATGCCAGCCGAAAATTACAGGAAAAGAATCTGGACGCAATAGTTCTCAACGATGTTTCAGCTCTGGGTGAAAAGAATAATACTATCCAAATACTCAGACGACATAGTCAAAACTGGCAGATTATAGAAAATATGCCAAAATCAGAACTTGGTATTACCATAATAGACCTGGCTGAAAGTCTTTGTGATTGAAAAGGCAGGCTCAGTCTGAAATGATAAAAAAAAACCCACCTCATATGGTGGGAATTAAAGAATTTTTTCAGGACTCTGACATGTCCTTTGGAGCAATGAAGAAATTACAATTGAATAGTAAGATATAAAAACGGGGCAGGCAAATATAATTATTATTTTATTCAAAGCTATATATATCATTATAAAACAGGTAGTTAAGTGTATTATGGTTTATATGGTTATTAAATTGCCAGATTGCATTATCGCCGTGTATTAAAATAAGGTTTTTGGAGAAGACAATGTTACTTAAAGTTAATAAGTCCAGATTAAAAGGTTGTGTGCCAATGCCTGGCTCAAAATCACATACTATCCGCTGTGTTGCTATGGCTTCACTTGCCAGTGGAACCAGTAAAATATATGCACCGCTGGATTCTGCTGATACTATTTCGGCAGTTGAGTCATATCGCATATTGGGAGCAAAGATCGATCTGGGTAAAGATTGCTGGGAGGTTACTGGTTTTAATGGCAGGCCCGAGCCGATCAGAGACCGTATAGATGTCGGCAATTCTGGTACTACCATGCGATTTGCTATTGGTACCTCATCATTACTGGAGCCGGGTCAGGAAATTACACTTGATGGTGATAGCCAGATAAGAACTCGTCCCCAGGGACCGTTGATCGATTCTTTGAACGATCTGGGGGCCAGATGTATATCTGTAAGTAATGATGGCAGGCCGCCGATTATAGTCAATGGCAAGCTCAAAGGCGGCAAAACATCGATAAGCTGTAAGAGCAGTCAGTATTTATCGAGTTTGCTTTTTCATTTACCTCTGGCAGAAAATGACAGTGAAGTGACTGTTCCGCTTTTATATGAAAAGCCCTATGTCCATATAACCATGAAATATCTTGATCTTCAGGGGATAAAATACACTGCTTCGCCTGATATACAACATTTCACTATCCCCGGCGGCCAGCAATTTAAGGCAATGGATTATAAGGTGGCGGCAGATTTCTCTTCTGCTACATTTTTCCTTTGTGCAGGTGCTTTTCTTGATGCTGATATTACCCTCACCGGTCTGGATTTTAATGATGCACAGGGCGATAAGGCGGTAGTTGATATTCTCAGGAAAATGGGTGCAAATATTACTATAACACCTAATGGTGTCAGGGTTACTCCCGGCGAGCTTAGAGGTATTACTGTTGACATGAATGCTATCCCCGATGCATTACCAGCTCTGGCCGCAACAGCCTGTTTTGCTCAGGGTGAGACCAGATTTGTTAATGTGGCTCAGGCTCGCATGAAAGAGACAGACAGAATTGCGGTAATGGCTCAGGAGCTGGCCAAGCTGG
>JAFGDI010000006.1 GCA_016932145.1 Sedimentisphaerales bacterium | reverse complement strand
GCTATCTCATCACTTTGCTCTATCATTCTGAGCATCTTTTCATACTCAGCGTCTGACAGGTCACCTTCCAGCGAGGCAACGACAAGACGGTAAAATTCCATTATTTCTTTATTATTCATTTTTGGCTCTCTGATCCTGCCGACGGGAAACCATCATTGTTCCCATGCCAACATTGTCTTTCGTACACACGATTGCAGCAGCGTAAACAAACAGGCCATCCTTTTATACAGGGTATGAACCGACCTGTCGGTATTTATCGCTATCTCTTTGATCGTTATCCCATTCTGAAATCTTAGCTGTATCAAATTCAGATCATTTTCACTTAACTTGCCCAGGCACCCCCTCAGAGCTGCCATATGCTCTTCCAGATCGCCGGTCTGATGCTTTTCATATACCGCTTCTAAAAGGTCTATATTCACATACGCAGCCTTCTTCTTCTTGCGATAATACTCACAAACCTTATAACGGGCGATCTTCCTGGCCCAGGCCAGAAAATTAGTTCCAGACTCAAACTCTGAAAACTTATCCCATAGCATACAGGAAGTTTCCTGCAAAATATCCTCAGCGTCAGCATGAGAAGGCACCAGAGAAAGAATATAACCAAATAAGGCCTTATTATTCTTTACAAAGCTGGTTAAAAATTCTTCTCTTCTACACATATTCCACGATCGTCCGGACTAAATTTTCTACAATGCTATTACCTGCAAGACTCTTCACTCAATTAATGATGCCAATCTACCCCTTTTAGTATATTTTTTAAAAATAATTTAACCAAAAAACAATCTCTATACCACCTAAAATCTCTGACTACCATAACTTACTGGCAAAAAAGCAATTAGAACCAGCACACCAAAAACATACAGACCTGACATTTCAGCTTAAAGATCTACATAGATCTGAAAACTGAAGTACCAGGTCTGCATGACAAAATTATCAGACTCAAAAGTTAGCCAGAGACAGCCATTATTTGACAGTCAGGCTACTTATTAAAGACATCGGCATCATCACCAGTACCGCTGGGCTTACCATCTCTGCCCCTGCTGATAAGGTCATAACTGTTAATATTGTCCTTGCCGGGTATTATATACTCAAAGGGATTGCCCCATGGGTCCAATAAAATATCTTCTCTGGCATAAGGACCTTTCCACTTGCCCGTCAGACCAGATGGCTCTTTCAACAAAGCCGCCAACCCCTCTGTCTGATTGGGAAATCTGCCGCAATCGGTCCAGAAAGCCGTAAGGCTCTGCTCCAGTAAAGCCATTCTGGGCTTCACCAGTTTTTGACGGGCCGATTCAGCCTGACTTATAAAACGAGGCAACATAATAACTGCCAGCAGCGATATAAGTACAATTACCACAAGTATTTCGATAATAGTAAAACCTTTATTTTTTTTCATTTTATACCTCTTTTAACTAAACAAGCTCCTGACAGAAATAACCAGCATTCAATTTAGAAACCTGGCAGGCTGGTCTCTACCTGAACTATCGGTAATAGCGTTGCCATAAGTAAAAAACCAATGATAATAGCCAGAATAAATATCAATATAGCCGGGAATATAGCCATAAACCTTTTTACAGACTGATCAGTCTGTTTGTCAAAGGAATCGGCAGCATTAATCAGCATAGCGGGCAATTTGCCCGTACTTTCGCCTACCGCGACCACTTGTACCAATAAAGCCGGGAACAAAGCTGACTTTCGTAATGGTGCCGAAAGCGTTGACCCGGCTCTTACCTGGCTGGCCAGCGAATCAACACTACGAGCCAAAACTTCATTATCCAGACAATTCCTCACCACTTGCAGGGAAGTCAGCAGGTCAACGCCATTAATCGACAATACCCCCAACATACGAGCAAAGCGGGCCACTGCCCACTTGCGATTAAGCTCTCCTACTACTGGCAGAGCCAACTTCACCCTGTCAAAGAGCAATCGCCCGGGTGCTGTCCTGCCCCATCTCAAAAAGAGCAATACAGCAACCGCCAGAATTGAGATCGTCACCCAGCCAGCCGGGGAGTTCAGAAATACGCCAAGATTCATCATTATTCTGGTCGGCCAGGGCAGCCATTCAATATCAACAGCCAGCGAAAAAACTATCCGGGGCATTATCCAGGTTATTATCACCACCGAAGATAATAAACCTATAAACAAAACGAATAATGGGTATAAAGAAGAAGTAATAACTGAATTTCTAATTTCCAGCTCTCTCTGGTTCAACTCAGATAATCTGGTCATACATTCATCGAGATTTCCCGAACTTTCACCAACCTTTATCAGAGAAATATCCAGTCGGTTAAATACATGGTTCATCGCTGACAATGCCGCTGAAAGCGAAACGCCAGCCCTTATCTGCCTGACAAGAGCGTTCACCAGAGCCACAACCCTCTTATTAGGATTCTGCTGCGATACCACCTCCAGAGCTTCCATTACAGGTACTTTGGCCCGCAATGCCGTAGCAAACTGGTCAATAAAGTCGTATTTATCGCGACGGGATAAGCGTAATTCATTCAGACTGGACGGCCCAGACTGTTCTTCAGCCTGTCCATTGCCCGCAAGCGAGGGAGCATCTTGAATCAGAATAATATCTGAGACAAATTTACCCTGCTCAGATAAAGCTAACCGGGCGGTCTGCATATCAGATGAGTCGATCTGACCATCGATATGCTGACCGGCCCGGTTAATAGCTGTATATTTGAATTTAGGCATGGAAATAAGCTGCTTTTCTCTGCTGGTTAAACTTCCTGTAACAAACAAAACAGAATTTGCATTCCAGACCGACCATCCTGGCCGGGGAAAATGCGAAAACGGCTGCTATGTTCGTATTATAACCAACAATGAGCTGGATACAACTTAATTTGCTGTCGGGGCTGCCAATACATCGGCCGGCACTGTTTCAACGCCAGATTCAGTTTCTGCTTCAGGTTTGGCAATATCCTGAACCAAATCGCTGAGATTTTTACTGAGCTTAGCCCCTTTATATGATTCCATAATATAAACCCAGCCTGCGTGACGGGTATTGAAATCCTGGACGGCCTGATAAACCTGAAGCTGGCTGTCAGCGGCTTCCATAGACTCTTTATCTTTGCCGACCGTAAAGTTACCAGAAGCAACCTTATCCATAAACTCTTTATTATCATAACGGCTGGAGCATTTAATAAAATATTTTTCCGCCCCGTCAATATTGCCTTTGGCCACTTCCAGAGTAAGAACCGTTTTATCTGAGGTCGTTACCACATATCTGGTATCAAACTTCAGGGTGCTGTCGGCCTCACTGGCCAGTTGCAGATCATCAAAGCTGATATCAGCAGCAGCCTCAAACACCTGCTTAACATCAGTTTCCTTAACTTCCTTACCCGCTGGAATATTTTCCAATACCGGCGAGACAGTTCCAGACTCATCAGTTTTCGCTACCAGAGTATAAGCCCCCTGCGAAGTAGTTACAGCCACACTGGTTATATCTGCTGTTTCACACTTTAGCAGACCCTTTTCTACATAACTTACAGGATTAGTATAAATCCAGGCGACCCGATCTGCCAGATATACCCTGGAAACGGCTTTTTCATCGGCCGAGACAGTCCTGACATAGGTCCGTCCTGATTGCTGATCTCTCTTGCCAATAATAAGACCGGTAATGAGCTTACCGTCCTGACCAAAGAACTTTATCGAACGGTCAGCATTAGACTCAGCTACCTGCAAATCGATATAATTTTCCGGATTAGCGGTAACAAACTCCGAAATTTTGATATCCAGGCAATTTACCAGCAATTTATTAACCTCGGCATAAACTGCAGGGTAGTTATTCTTTGACTCAACGACAAAACCAGTGTCGTTTTTCACCAGTCGAGCCGTTTTGCCAACACCACTAACCTCTATCGCCGATATGCTCTTGGTATCTAACCCCTGAATAAGCGGAGTACCGGCAACAACAACATCGGCCTGCTCTCTTGCAGGCATAGAAACCAGGCAAGCCAGAACCACCATAATAACAGCAGCAAGCCCTATCTTAAAAAGTTTCTTGTCATCCATCGCAAATTATCCTTTCAAGCTGACAATCGTCAGATAATATCCAAATTTATTAACCTTGATCTAATCTGTAGTTCAACCTTTATTCCGGGCAATATAGCTACTTCTCTTAATCGACCTTTGAATAGTCAGACAAATAGCAATAACCAGAATAACCGCCGGAGCTGCCGCAGTATTGAACAAAGCCAGCTTATTACCAAGTTTTTCAATACCTTCACGACGAGCCAGTTGGGCATCACGCAGCTTCTTCTTTGATTCATGTATCTTAAGCTCTAAACCCTTACGCGAATCTTCAAACTGGGTGGCATCAATTACTAACTGCCCCTGGCCTCTGGCTTCCGAAAGGATATTATTAAGCTCCTTTTCAAAACCGGCAATATCGTCCTGTATCTGCTTGACCTGCTCTTCTGTTCTGGCCTCAGCCTCAGCCTCGATCTTATCTACCAGAGTGAAAGGTCTTCTGAAATTGCCCCGACTGCGAATAGCGATCAGGTCATCTGACCCCAGAAGGTTATCAATGCTATTCATAAGCAAAGCAGCATTATCGCCATTAGG
>JAFGDI010000069.1 GCA_016932145.1 Sedimentisphaerales bacterium | reverse complement strand
TCTGTTTGACTGCAAACTCCGGGACGATAGTAATGTTTTTAATCGTAAAACAGAAGTGTTGAAATGGCAATGGTTTAGCCAAAGAAAGGGCAGGCGTTAATGATACTGTTGTCTTTCGGTTGCAGTTAGGAATGTTATACCTTGAAGATTATTTTTTTGCGGTAGAGGAAATACAATGCCAGCCACTCTATCAGTAATATAGCGGTGGAATGCCCGAGCCAGTGATATTGCTCTGAGAATTTACCGATCAGGCCGCCGAAGAGGAAATCAGCGGTATGGCCAAAGTCTATCAGGCGGCAGGCCATATAGATGGTAATAGGATTAACACCTACGACAATAAAGATCAGGGCCCATTTCTTAATGGTCAGGCAGTCTATAATAACATAGAAAAGTGCCAGCAGTAAGATACTCACACCGCCGGTAAGCAATACAAAAGAGCCGGTCCAGAGATTCTTTATAATCGGGTAATAATTGCCAGCCAGCAGGCCCAGACCTAGACAGAGAAGGCCGGCTATGAATAATCCTGCGGCTTTAGCCCAATGCCCGGCACTGTCACGCCTGAGCCAATAGCCCGTGATCGCTCCAAGCAAGGCGGTGCTGATGCCTGAAATACATGGGAATATTCCCTCGGGGTCAAAATAGCCATGATATAATTTGCCGGGCATAAAACGCTGGTCAATATAACTGGCAATTGACCCTTGCGGGGTAAGATCGCCAGCAATGCCGCCGGGAACAGGGATGAGGTAAATCGCCAGGCAATATCCTGACATTATCGCCAGGCACCAGATGACCTGGCCGAGAATAGCGAAATTCATTACTATAATGGCGGCAAAGAAATAACCGATGCCAATAAAGCCCAGTACGCTACAAAAACGCGTCTGATCTATGCCCGAGAGTCTTAATCCGCCATTGTATATAATCCCCAGCAGCACTAGCATTAGTAGCCGGAAGAAGATCTTTCCATACATTTTTGGCTCTGATATGCCCCGATTGCGTTGTGAACCGATAGAATATGGAATGGCTACGCCCACGATAAACAAGAACAACGGAAATATCTGGTCATACAAGGTGTAACCCTCCCATTGGGGGTGCTCCATCTGGCCGGAAAGCCATATAAGCCAGGGCCACGGAAAACATTTGGCAGCGGCCTTAACCATCTGGTCAAGCCCGACGATCCAGAGCATATCAAAACCCCTCAAGGCATCAAGTGAAGCCAATCTGATACTGCTAACCTTTGGTGAAGTTTCATTTGCTTTTATTATCATGTTTTTAATATCCGATGGGTATAAAATTTGAAAATTAAATAGAGTTATCTCCGAGAGGGGTTATTTTGTGTTCGACTAAAAATACAAAGAACTCAAAACGAAGATATGAACATAATAAAGTCAGGCAGCCAGTTTACGCAAGTACATTCTTTGGTAGATCTAAACTAAATTTGCAGGTTAAGTGGAAACCGGAACGATGCCTGACACCAACGGCACTGTTAATTAAGTTTCCTGCTTTGACTGAAGGATAGGACAGATAGGAAATAGGACTTGCAGGAGGATGGGGTCGCATAAAATAGGACTAATGAGGGGTGATTGGTGGCAAGGGTGATCGCTCTTGCCACCTTTTTATTCTGTTTGTTTTGTATTTCGATGCTTCACAGTTAAACTTAATGCGGTTGTTGTTTGAGTAAGACAGTGTTTATAAAACTATCCCATTTAAGCTCCCAATTGTCTTTAAGAATTGTTTTGCGTTCTGTTTCAAGCGAAGAATATTCTATGGAGTTTAATATGAGTTTTTTCACATCGCCAAGTGGCATATCCCAGGCTATAACGGCAGCCCAATAATCAAAAGTAACTCCTTTATAACCGAAAATAGCCGGGTCATCCGGGCTTAGCGTAATCGCAACATCCTGATTAAATAAATTAATCCCAGGGTGATTGCGAATATCTTTAAAGTATCGCAGTAACTGGTTGCTAATCGGGCAAAGCTCAATACAGATATCTTTTTCCTTGTATAGTTCCGCCAGCTTCGGCAGTCTGGCAAGTTCAAATCCATGCCCGACCCGTTTAGCGTTTAACAGGTAAGCATCAATAATATTGTTATTGTAGTGTTTGGGGCCATTCCAGCTATATTCATCATCGGCTTGCAGTGAAACCGGGAAAATACTTTCTCCGTTATGAAGATAAAATTCAAGCTCAACTCCCTGATCGTTGGCTTCATTTTTCGCATCAAGCAGAAGCTCAGCCAGCATGCTGGCACTCAGCCCTTTATCTTCTTCTGCATACACATCAAATCCTGCCACCATTTCAGGATATTTTGCCTTTAGCTTAAAAGCATTTCTGACAGATTCTTTCAAACTTTCCAGTCTTTGCTGCGGTGTCTCCTGCCAGTACGGCGTACGCCCATCTGAACAGATCAATCTGATCGAGATGGCAATCCCATTAGCGGCAAGTCTTTTTTCAATATTTTTATACATAGCAATTGTATGCTCGCCGGGGCAATGAACTCTGAGCTCCAGATGCTGAACATTATCTTCAACAGCATAATATTCTATCGCATCATATAAATAATTCTCATAAGGATAGTTTTCGCAGAGATCATACATTCGTCCGAAAATATTCTCAAACTCCGGCCAGATATCCTTAATATCTTCATCCTCGCTACCAATTGTAATGCATTTCAGCAGGTCATTCTTATCCAGTCCGTATTTACCTATCTCAGAAGCTTTAATCCAGCCTTCACCGGCGGTAAAAGCTATCATACCACGGCTATTTCCTTCAATTTTTACATATGCATTTTGATTGCCAAGTGCAATGTCAATTGCCTTTGGCAAATCTCCCATTGCAGACGGGTGCAGATGTAATATACCGCCTTTGGGCATTTGTTTCAGTACTTCATACAGCTCTGTTTGGGCTATTTTGTCTTTTACCTCATAAAAAGGCCTTGATATCCATGGTTGGGCAGGGGCCTGCGTTCTGTAAACATCATTTTTAAGTTCCTCAAACTTTATCGCCGCTTTTTGTTCTTTGTCGCTAAGCGATAATTTTTTTGGACCTATCTGTTCAGTCAGTCTGGCCCTTTCCTGCTTGTACTCTGTTATAGAACAGATATCATTTTTACAACCAGTGACTATATTTATGCGTAATAATAGACAAAGAAGTGATATTTTCTTAATTACATTTCTATTCATAATTCAATTTATTCTCAAAATTTTGATTAACCCTAATTATGATAACCAGTCTAACTAAAACGATTATGAATATGTTTGATATGAATTGCAATAAAAAAAGGAAAACTAAAAGGGAAAATAAAAATAAAAAAGGTACCAAGTACATTGTTATGTAAAATATTATGATATAAGATGTTAAGAATATTTAAATGTCGGAAATGTAGGTCTATTTTATGATGGTTATTCGGGGTCTGCCGATAGGATTCAGGGTTGGTTTTAGTTCCATGATTTCGGTGGTTTGTTGTTTCCAGTCGCTATCGCCAAGTGGGCTGTTTCGGGTTATCGAGGTTGTGATCTGGCGGGTATTGGCCTGGGAAATTGGCGAGAGAACCAGCTCCGGGGCGTGTTGCCCAAAAGAAAAACAGATTAAGTTGTATAACAATAGTTCTGGTTAATAATTGTTATATTTACTTC
>JAFGDI010000068.1 GCA_016932145.1 Sedimentisphaerales bacterium | reverse complement strand
GCCCACTTTTTGCTATCATTCAGAATTAAGCGTTTATGGTGCCTGCCGCCTTTGTATAGTAGAGATCGAAGGAATGGGTGTTCAGGCTTCATGTTCTATTAAGCCTCGTGCCAATATGAAGGTTAAGACCCATACTGGCCAGTTGCGTGAAATGCGTAAGATATTCATGGAACTGCTGCTGGCGAATAATCATGATGACTGTACTACCTGTGCCAAGAATACTCACTGTCGCCTGCAAGAGCTGGCCAGTAAGCTGGGTGTTGATGATGTTCGCTTCAAACGCAGTCAGACTCACTACCCGGTTGACAACAGTAATCCATCTCTGGTGCGTGACCCAGATAAGTGTATACTTTGCGGTGACTGTGTCAGAGCATGTAATGAAGTTCAGGGTATTGGTGCTATAGATTTTGCCTTCCGCGGTGCCAAGACTATTGTGCAGCCGGCTTTTGGCAAAAATCTGGATAAGGTTGAATGCGTATATTGCGGCCTGTGTGCTAATGTATGTCCTACCGGTGCTATTACTGTCAAGAGTGATGTTAACCGTGTATGGATCGCATTGAACGACCCGAAGAAGAAAGTTATTGCTCAGATAGCTCCTGCAGTACGCGTGGCTATTGGCGAAATGTTCAATATACCATCAGGTGAGGTTACTACTGGTAAGATCGTAGCGGCCCTGAATATGCTGGGCTTCGATAAGGTATTTGATACATCATTTGCCGCTGATATGACCGTATTGGAAGAAGCTAACGAGTTCCTGGAGCGTAAGGCTCGTGGTGAGAATCTGCCGATTATGACTTCATGCTGTCCGGCATGGGTTAAGTACGCAGAGCAGTATTACCCAGACCTGCTCAATCATTTGTCAAGCTGTAAGAGTCCTCAGCAGATGTTTGGTGCTGTCTCTCGTGAAGTATTACCAGCTCAGCTCGGTGTTGACAATAAGGACATCTTCACTGTTTCTATTATGCCTTGTACCGCCAAGAAGTTTGAGGCCGGCCGTCCGGAATTTATCCATGATGGCATAGCTGATGTTGATGCGGTACTGACTACTAAGGAACTGGGCAAGATGATCCGCGAGGCTGGTATTGACTTTGCGGCAATTGAGCCGGAAGCTCTGGATATGCCGCTGGGCTTTAAGACAGGTGCCGGTGTTATATTTGGCGTTACTGGTGGCGTGAGTGAGGCTGTGCTTCGTTATGCCGCTGAAAAGGTTACTGGCAAGGTGCTTGATAATTGTGATTTCCATGAGGTTCGTGGCCCGGAAGATACTAAGGTTACTGAGATATCTGTTGATGATGTAAAGCTCAAGTTATGTGTTGTACATGGTCTGGCAAATGCCAAGAAGATAGCTGAACAGATCCGTCAGGGAACTTGCGATTACGATATTGTTGAAGTTATGAGCTGTCCGGGCGGCTGCGTTTCAGGTGCCGGTCAGCCAGAAGGCTGGACTACTGAAGTGACAGCTAAGAGAACTGCTGGTATTTATCGTTGTGATAAACAGCTTCAGTTACATAAGTCACAGGATAACCCATTCCTGGCCAAGTGCTATGAAGATATCTTTGATGGTCAGATAGGTGGTCATAAGGCTCATCATGCTCTGCATACCGAATATAGCAGTCGCAAACGCATGAGCGATATGGACCTTTCTGTAACTGACAGTGATTCAAACGCCAGGGCCAAGGTATTGGTTTGTGTAGGCACAAGCTGCTATCTGAAGGGCTCACAGAAGCTCATGCACGAGATACTCGACGCTATCCAGGCTCAGGGCCTGACCGATGTCGAGGTTAAGGGCACATTCTGCTTTGAGAAGTGTGAAGATGGCCCTAATGTGCGTGTCAATAATACTGTTATCAGTGGTGCTACCCTTGATAAGGTAATGGCCGAACTCAAGAGCCAACTGGCAACAGCTTAATCTCTTGTGTTTGATGATAATTGCATATTTCCCGGTTAGATTCTGACCTTTCATAGCCGGGAAAACTGAGTAGTCTTTGCGGGCTATTCTAACATAAGCACCGGCATGGTTTATCCGATTCCCCCCGATACGGAACCATGCCGGTGTTGTTTTTTTATGCCAAAATGGTCTGAATTTGTTATCTTGATTTAAGGTGTTTTGACTTAGGGCAGAGGAAAATTTTGTAGTAGATAAGAAACATGTTTCTTTGTCATTTTCATTGCTATTTTTCTGGTATTTGGTTATTATGTCGCCTTACAATTGAATACGATACCAGATGAGGTACAGGAGAGAGAGTCGCAAGGGCCGCCGAAGGGGCAAACAGTTAGCAGAGATTGTAATCTCTCAGGCAAAAGGATCCTGTATTGATGGTACTCTGGAGATTCCGGCTTAAGAAGAGGCGGAAACCGAAGGATGACTGGAAAACGAGATGTAAGTGATTGGATTATAATAATTTAGTCAGGAGTTGATCTTGATTTCAGGTATAATATCTCAGGTACAAAGGACAGAGGCGTAAACCGCCGGGATGGTTGAAATAATCCCGGCGGTTTACGCCTTTTTTCGTAGTGACGCATGATTATGCGTCTCAGAACCGCAAACCGAATATTGATGTGAAAACCCATAAGGCGCATGATAATGCGTCCCTACGAGAGAAAAATGACAAAACAGACAAGATTATATAATAAGCATGTTGCCCTGACCGGCGGTAAGAATATGGCTGAGTTTGCCGGGTATATTATGCCGCTGTGGTATAGCTCGATAGCTCAGGAGCATCATGCTGTTCGTCAGACGGCGGGTATGTTCGATTGCACGCATATGGGCGTATTGGATTTTGCCGGGCCGACGGCCGGTGAGTTTCTTAACCTTATGACTGGTAATGAGATAAGTAAATTAGCTGATGGTCAGGGTCAATATTCGTTCTTTTTTGACGAAAATGGTACGGTTTTGGACGACCTGATCGTATATCGTCAGCGGGCCGACCGGTTTGTTATGGTGGTAAATGCTTCCAATGACGAGAAGATACAAAAGCATCTGGCAGGTGCGTCTAAACTGCTGGCGGGGCGGCTGGATAAGCTGCCTGTGATCCGCGATCTGCGTGCCGAATCATCAGGTGAAGACAGGCGTCTGGTTTTGCCGGTGCAGGGTCCGAAATCAACTGAGGTTATTGCTTCGTTGCTCGGTGATGCCGGTCAGAAGGCGAATTTTGTTAATTTGGGTAGTTTTGGGATATGTGAAGTAAATATAGCCGGTGGCCCGGCATTTATCTGCCGGACTGGCTATTGCGGCTGTCAGGTAGGTTATGAATTTCTGGTTCATCCTGACCGTGTCGAGGCTCTGTGGGACGCTATATTAGTAGCGGGTAAAGATGTCGGACTGTTGCCTTGCGGGCTGGGCAGTCGTGACAGCTTGCGGGTAGAGGCTGGTCTGCCGCTTTATGGTCATGAGCTTGAAGGTGAGCATGGTATATCACCGTTCCAGGCTGGTTATGGCTGGGCGGTAGCACTGGATAAGAGCTGGTTCGTCGGTTGCGAGGCTGTTAGTCAGAAAGCAGCCAATTTTGATATGAGAATATACCGACTGGAGCTTGATGGTAGTAAAGGTGTGCGTCCGGTGCGTGAACATGATGGCATACTTAATGCTGCCGGAGTGTGCGTAGGCCAGGTGCTTAGTAGTGCCGGCGTTAATGGCACGCAGGTAGTAATGGCTTTGTGTCAGAATAATACCTTTAAGGCCGGCGATAAAGTCGGCGGCTATTATGTAGCCCGTAACGAAAGACACATTAAACAAGGTAAGCCAGAGCGTTGCCAGATCGGAACAGAGTACCCGGCGGAACTTAGTGGTGTTGTAACAAAAAGATTTGTGAAATTCTAAGAATCCTTTTTTTTCAGGAGATTTTAATAATGTACGATCAGAAGAAAATGCTATATAGCAAAGACCATGAATGGATTTATATCGAGGGTCAGACCGGCGTAATGGGCATAACAGATTTCGCTGCTGAGCAGTTGGGCGATGTGGTTTATGTTGAGCTGCCGGAAG
>JAFGDI010000067.1 GCA_016932145.1 Sedimentisphaerales bacterium | reverse complement strand
CGCATTTTTTCGCTGCCCTTTTTCGCTGTGGGGTTATTAATATAGAATGGCATTATATTATACCATCGTGCTTCTGTCAACCAGTCGTTTATTATTTGTCAGTTATGAAACCATAATTAATAGTATTTCCTTTGACCCCGGGGAAGTTCAAAATTATAATTGCGGTGCGTTAGTCCCGCTTTTGACAGCAAGAGCCACTGGCTTTTGTAGCAGCGGGGTAATAATATGAATCAGGACAACAGGCAGGGTAACTGCCGGGCATAGACGAAAGAAATTAAATATGGACATGGTCCTTCTGGAAACCAGGAACCTGATAAAGAAATATTCGGGCCGGACAGTTGTAAATGGAGTATCTATAGCTGTTTACGGACGGGAGAGTATAGGCTTGCTTGGCCGTAATGGTGCAGGTAAGACCACTTCCTTTCGTATGACAATAGGTATGGTACAGCCCGATGATGGTAAGGTTATCTTTGAAGGTCACGACATAACCCGGCTGCCGATGTATCGTCGGGCACGAATGGGTATCGGATATTTATCGCAGGAGCCGAGCGTTTTTCAGCGTCTGACGGTAGAACAGAATTTACTGGCTATTTTGGAGACAATGAGCCTGACAAGAGCCGATCGCAAGAGGCGTGCCGATGAGCTGATCAGTCAGTTTGGTCTGGGCAAGGTGCGTAAGTCATTGGCGCGGGTACTTAGCGGTGGTGAGCGTCGTAAGCTGGAGATCGCTCGATCACTGGTTACAAATCCTTCGCTTATACTGTTAGATGAGCCTTTTAGTGGCGTTGACCCAATCGCGGTAGAAGATTTGCAGCGGGAGATCCGCAGCTTGCAGGATCGGGGTATAAGTATTCTTATAACTGATCATAATGTAGAGCGGACCCTGGAAGTGGTTGACCGTGCATATATTATTAATGAAGGTCAGGTTCTGGCTTCTGGCACGCCCAAAGAGCTGGTAAATAATGAGCTGGTGCGTAAGACATATCTGGGTCAATCGTTCCGCGGCAATGAATTTGACTGATGTTTGAAGTTTAAAGATATTTTTACCGAAGATAATATCTGATACGGAGTAAAATAAGTCCGCAAGAGCATTCGGGCAGTCCGTATGAGGAAAATGAAGGTGTAGCGAGGTCAGTTCTTTGCAGCAATATATAGAATTTATAACTACTCACGAGATAGGTCCGATCCTGATCGAGATGCTGTTGATCGGCTTTGTCGTCTGGTCAGTATTGCGTTTTCTGAGCGGAACTGGCGGCGAGAAGCTATTTCGCGGTGTGGTCGTTATTTTATTCACCGTTTGGGGATTCAACTTTATATCCAATGCCCTGGGCCTGGAGCTGGAGCGGATACAGCTATTATTGAAGTATTTTCTGGTTTCGGTTTTGTTAATCTCGACAGTAGCGTTTCAGCCTGAGATCAGGCGTGGTCTGATCCGGCTGGGTGGAACGAAGTTTGGCCGTACAGAGCACACCCAGACCGAACGGGCGATAGAGGACATAGTAAATGCCGTAGCGGCTATGAGTCGTGCCCAGATCGGTGCTATTATAGCGATAGAACGGGAAGTGAAGCTGGGCGACTGGATCGACAATGGAACTACCCTTAATGCGGTTGTGAGTGTTGACCTGCTCAATACTATATTCTGGCCTGGCACACCCTTGCATGACATGGCGGTGGTGGTAAGTAATGGCCTGATCTCAGCGGCTGGTGTACAGTTTCCGCTGGCTGAGCATGGTGAATATGATCGCCAGTTAGGCTCTCGTCATCGTGCGGCGATCGGTCTGAGTAAATTCACTGATGCGGCCATAGTGGTAGTAAGCGAAGAGACAGGTAATATTTCACTGGCGCTGCATGGCAGTCTGGCCAGATTTCTGACGGTAGAGCAGTTGCGTCAGCAATTGTATGATCTGACGGTAAAAACAGAAGACAGTAAGAACAAGAAGAAAAAGAAAAAAGCGTGATGGATCTGGAAAAAGTAAAAAATGCAGCGATAGTTATTATCCTGACCTGCCTGATCTGGGTTACCGCAGAGCAGGCAGTTACCCGGTCGGACCTGGTGCGCGTTCGTTTGCAGATACCGCAGAATGATGGTGATACGATCATAGAGTTTCTCGATGATAAGGGTCTTAACCTGCCGGAAAATAAGCTCGATGTAAAGTTTACCGTAGAAGGTACTACCAGCCGGGTAAGTCAGGCGGCCCGTTTGAACTCAACGGTATTTGATATTAATACTGCGGCCATAGATATTGTGCCGCAGCCTGGCACCAGTGAGGTGGTATCTGTTAAGGTGTCAGACCTTATGGGTGGTAAGCTCAAGGTAGATGATAAGGATCATTATCTGCTGATAAGTGAATCAACACCGCATACGGTAAATGTTAAAGTTACCCGACTGGTAAAACGCCTGGTGCCGGTTGTGGTCTATCATCTGGACAAAAAACTGACACCTGAGACGATCAGTCCCCGTGAGGTTGAAGCATATGTGCAGGGCGATAAAAATACTGAGGCGGTAGTAGCCCTTACCGATAAGCAGCGATTAGAGGCCAATGAAAAGGCGATAGATGTAAAAGCGGTAGTTTTTACCCAGTATAGAAATCCAACCGAGTTTAATGTCTCGGTGAAGATATCTCCGATTGTCAGTGTTATACCAGAGCGGGCGATAGATTCACCGCGATTTGGCGTACTCTGGCCCTTGACCATGGAAGGCCAGTATCGGGTGGTGATAGATGATAAATCGGCCCAGTATGATGAATATCAGCAGGCGATAATATGTCGGGGCACTAAAGAATTGATAGATGCCTATTATGCTTCGCCGGTGCATCTGATGATCGTGGTGTCGGCAGAAGATCTGGCTACTTTGGACAAGCCAATCGATCGCATACCAATATATAACCTGCCTCAGGGCGGCAGTGGCATAGAGATAGTTAACCAGAAGAAATCGCCTATCCGTTTTACCATAGAGAAGCTAATGGTGAACTGATGGCAGTAGCCAACGGGCATATAATTGATGGTGCGGGAAAAAAAGTGAAAGTCGGCAATGAGTATATATGAGATAACAATGTTAGTGTGTTTTGGCGCCGCCTGGCCGGTTTCGATCTGCAAGTCATGGCGTAGCGGCAAAGTTGGCAGTAAGTCAGCTCGATTTCTGGTTATGGTGCTTATTGGTTATGCCGCCGGTATTATACATAAGGTGAAGTATAACTATGATGGTGTGACCTGGCTTTATGTACTTAATGGCCTGATGGTATCAATTGATCTGGCCTTGTATTTTCGGAATCGCAAGCTGGAGCAAACCAGACCGGACACTATCTCTGGCCAATATGATAAATAGCCTGAGATGGTGAGCGGTCATAGCTTTTCTGGCATTTGTTTTCTCGGGTGAATATCAGTCTTCGCCGCGCAGTTTCTTATTGAGATTGCTCATCATGTGGGCATAGCCGCGGTTAAGGTGGCGATAATCACGAAGGCCGATTTTGCAGCGGACAGCTTCGATAGTAGCATCGTCAGGGCCTTCGATCTCTATGAACATTCCCAGCCGGTTGACCTTGTCAAGGCAGACCTGGCAGCCGTCGAGTTCATATATCTTTCTTAATTTGTCAATTGTCAGGGTTGGGTTAAGGGTCAGTTCCTGTAAGAGAGTCAGGGCTTTGTCGGCATCATCTACTTGCAGCTCGATCTCATTTCTGCTTTTGAATTCACCGCGGAGTCGTGGCCCTTTGAATGTTATCCAGGTGATCTCGTCCTCGGCCGTTTTTTCTTTGCGTATGCGCATACCTGTTCCCTTGCGCATTACTTTATGGCTGCTAAAGTAAGTGTCGGTCTGGCGGACAATGTGTACAAAATCAGCCTCAAGGTCTATGAGGGTTTGTTCAAATGGTTCAATGTCTTTAACTTTAAATTTTGCTTCAACTTCTAAATTCATTATACACCTGGGTCTGAACCTGTGGTTCAGTATTACTATGGAATTCTTATTTACTTGTCATGGTACAGGTTAAATGCAAACAACACAATTAACCGGCAGGCACACATCTTTCTGTGGCCCACAGTCGCAGATCCTCAACTTGTTCGGCCATAGTAACCGAAAGCGGTGGGGAATTTTCTATTATCTGCTTTAGTATTTCATTATTAAGGTCAATGCCCTGATCAAAGGCCTCATGCAGGCCGGCGATTATGGACTGTTCTATCTCAGCACCGCTAAAGCCGTTAGTGATCTGGGCCAGGCGGTCGAGGTCGAACTGTTCGATATTTTGTTTTCGCTTACGCAAGTGGATTGCGAATATCTCCTGTCTCACCTGCATGTCTGGCAGATCGACGAAGAATATCTCGTCAAACCGACCTTTTCTCAGCAGTTCAGCCGGCAGAGAGCCAATGTCATTGGCAGTTGCAACCAGAAAAACCGGCTGGTCATGTTCTTGCATCCAGGTCAGAAGTGAGCCGAACATTCTGCGCGAGAGGCCGCCATCGGTATTATGGGAGGCCGCCGAGGCAAAGGCTTTTTCTATTTCATCTATCCAGAGGACGATAGGCGACATGCTTTCAGCCTGCTTCAGAGCCATACGCAGATGTTTTTCTGACTCACCGATATAGCTGTCATATAATCTGCCCGGGTCCATTCTCAGCAGGGGCAACTGCCATGCGGTTGCTATGGCCTTGGCACACAGGCTT
>JAFGDI010000066.1 GCA_016932145.1 Sedimentisphaerales bacterium | reverse complement strand
TATTTCTGAGGCATGTCTGGAACCTATTGCGGCTGACCCTTCTTCCTTGAGAACTCTCTGAACCGCTGCCGCCGATGATGCTGCCTGAATCACATCAACACCCGGCAAAGTCGAACTCAACCAGTGACGACACTGATTTAATACTTCAGGCTTAGAATATACTCTCTTAACCTGATCCATCGGGCAGGCGGCCATTAAATTATGATGGATAGCAAGATACATTTCCGCACAAATGGTTACATCTGTATCGGCGAGCTTATCTATAGTTTCGATCACTCCACCGGCAATAGTATTCTCAAATGGTACCAGGCCAAAATCTGAATGACCTCGAGAAACCTCATTAAAAACTGAAGCAATATCTGGCAATGGCCCGTATTCTACACTCTCGCCAAACTTAAGTATAGATGCCTGATGAGAATAACTGCCCTCTGGCCCCAGAAAACCAATACGAAGCGGACGCTCCAGAAAGAATGAACCACTCATTAACTCCCGATATACCGCCATAAGGCATTTATCAGGCAATGGCCCCTTGTTATTAGCCTTGATCTTATCCAGAACTGCCCTCTCTCGGTCCGGAGCATATATTGGTGGAGCATCCTTCTCTGTTCTTTTATATTCACCCACCTGAACAACAACCTTGGCTCTTTCATTGAGTAAATCAACGATCTGTTTATCAAGTGAGTCTATTTTATTACGAAATTCTACGAGTTTATCCAAAACAAACCCTTTCACAGCAGTAATTATTGTAAGAGTTCTGCCAGTAATATATCACAAAATACAAACACAGCCCTTCATTTTATTTTATCATAATGAATATTTCAAATAAAAATCATGTAAATTACTATCAATAAAAGGCATAACACTCAAAAAAACAGTTCCGCCAAATAGAAAGTGACATGCGGATACAAAAAACACCACCTTTTAGCAACCCCAGACTAAAATCAAGCCAAAGTGTGCCTTATTGGAGATGGAAATCAAAATAGTAATCACGGCCAGAGGTTTATGTTCTTGAAGCTCACAGTTACCATTGGGGGAGGTAAGCTGAGTCTTACCAGCCGCCACCGGCTAATACCCCCCGGTGGCATAAATACCGCCTGACGCTGGCGTACCGTTTTGAATGCAACTTTCAGCTTATTGTTATAATGACGCAGGGTTATAAACAGATAGTTATATCTCTTTTTTCCAAAAAACAGGTCAATACTTGCAATAGCTTTATGCGTCTGTATAATAATTTGCTATGAAACAGAGAATACTAACGATCATAATTGTTGCAATTACAAACTCTTGCATCTGGGCAGACAGTGTCAGTAACATTATAGCCAAAAGCGGCAGCGGTAAAACCCGCCCTGACTTTTCCATCTGCTTTGTCAATATTGAAGATGGTAAAGTAATATACGAAAATAACAGTCACAAGTCGCTAAAACCTGCCAGTAATGCCAAATTAATGACAACGGCAGCGGCCTTGCATTATCTGGGAGCTGATTTTGAATATATTACCCGTTATGGCCTCCTGGGTGATAATCTGGTGATAATCGGCAGCGGCGACCCACTCACTGGCGATCCGGTAATAGCCCAGCGAGAAGGGAAAGATATAAACGATGTCTTTGCCGGGGTACTGGCCGGTTTGCGTGCCCGGGGCATAACTGAGATCAAAGGCGACCTGCTGGTCGATAATTATATCTTTGATGATGACCGCTTTCACAGCTCCTGGCCGGAAAGTCAGGCTAACCGCTGGTATCAGGCCCAGATCTCCGGCCTGAGCTTCAATAATAATTGCGTCGATATTGAATTTAGTGCTTCAACCAATGGCCGGGTAGCCGGTTACAGGCTCATACCGCAAACCAGCTATCTGACTATAATCAATAACTGCAAGGCGATCAGCTCTGGCACAACAACAGTAGGTGCGACACGCAAGATCAATACTAATGAAGTCACACTAATAGGCAAATTCAATAAACCTCTGGCCGAACCGATAAATGTTACCGTTGACCGACCGGGAGCTTTTCATGGTTTTGTCCTGGCAGAATATCTGCTGGCTAATGGCATACAGATCAAAGGAGCATTGCATGAAAGCCGGGTTACCAGCTCGGCCTATCAGATACCTGCCGATTTTGAAGAGATATATTCTGAAAAACATACGCTGATAGAAACAATAAATGAAAGTAATCGTCGTAGCCTGAATATGGTAGCAGAGAGCGTCCTTAAAACGGTAGCGGCCTATGTCGTCAATGGCCAGAGCCACAGCACCCCGCAGAGGCCTGGCAGCTGGGCTGATGGCACTGCTGCTATAGCTGATTTCCTGATTCAGGCCGGAATACCACAAAATGAATTTATTATCGATGATGGCTGCGGCTTGAGCCATAGCAATCGCATGTCTGCCGCAGCGATGTGTAAATTATTGGTGTATATGGCTCAAAGACCGGAATTTGAGGTCTATCGCAATTCATTTTCAACCCCGGAAACCGGTACCCTTGCCAAACGGGGCCGGTTTGGCAAGCTCGAAGGCCGCATTTATGCCAAAACCGGCTATATAAGCGGTGCTAATACACTCAGCGGCTACTGCCTTAACAGCAATAACCAGTGGATCGCATTTTCAGTCCTGACTAATTCACCAGCAGCATCCAATTCAATAATTGATCAGATAGTCAGTACAATAATAAAATAAAATATAACAAACGACAGCATTATATGTCCCCCGGCTAAACGCCACGCCCGCAGGGAAAAACCGCTGGCCGATGGCGAAACCTCAACTTATTTCTTATTACTGCAACCGTGTGAACGGTTACATGTTTTCTTTGTTGTTATGAATCAGAATGTTAAGAAGCTGCTGCATATCTCAAATCCATTTATTTATACTTTCAAGTATCAGGAAAGTTTCTGTGCGGGAAATACCTTCGACCTTGGAGAGCTCTTCAGTAAGAAACTCAATAAGGCCCCGGTTAGAACTTACCAGCACCTCGATCATGAGGTCATACTGTCCGGATAAAATAGAAACCGACTGAACATTTTTCAGTCTGGATATTTCCTGAGCCTTCTGCTTGAGATAGCGAGATTCAGTGATATTGGTAGCAACAAAGGCCAACTGCTGCTGAGTGAGTATATCGGGATTACGCAATGCTCTTATCTTGAGAACATTAGCCTCTTGCAGTTTTTTCAATCGCTGCCTGACCTTGCCTTCAGAAACACCAAGTTTTTCCGCCAGCAAAGTATTAGTCTGGTGAGCCTGAGACAATTCATCAATTATCTGCCAGTCTGTCTCATCAGGTTGAACAAACTCTTTAGTCATAGCAACACCAACTTTCAAATTTCAGCGGTAAGAGACGATTATCTCTTACCGCTGTATAATTACAAATACCTACCACTTCAGCACAGCACCGGTATCAGCGGAACTGGCCATAGCGGCAAATTTACCCAATACCCCATAATTGATCCTGGGTTCAGGAGCTTTCCAGGTTTTGCGTCTTTGCTCAAGCTGCTGTTCTGAAAGTTTAACTTCCAGACTGCCGGCGGCAATATCATATTCGATAATATCGCCATCATTGAGCAGGCCAATCGTACCGCCTGCGGCTGCTTCCGGACTGATATGGCCAATGCACGCACCGCGGGTACCACCGCTAAAGCGACCATCAGTGATAAGAGCCACTGATTCACCCAGTCCGGCACCCATAATATAACTGGTCGGACTGAGCATCTCCTGCATACCCGGGCCGCCTTTAGGACCCTCGTAGCGAATTACCACAACATCGCCGGCCTTTACCTTACCGGCGAGAATACCGGCACAGGCATCTTCCTGACTGTCAAAGATCACCGCCGGTCCGCTGTGTTTGAGCATTGACGGAGCAACGCCGGCAGATTTTACTACTGAGCCCAGCGGAGCCAGATTGCCCTTGAGAATAGCCAGACCACCGGTCTTACTGTAAGCATTATCAATATGGCGAATACACTTATCATCTTTGATATCAGAAGCAGCAATATTCTCACCTATTGTCTTGCCGGTTACGGTAATACACTGAGTCTTGAGTAAGCCGCTTTTGGCGATTTCTTTTAATATGGCACTTATACCACCAGCCTTATCGACATCTTCTATATGATAATGGCTTGAAGGCGATACCTTACAGATATTCGGACATTTTGCCGAAAGAGCATTGATATTATCGAGGTTATACTTGATACCCGCCTCATAAGCGACCGCCAGAGTATGCAGAACGGTGTTAGTTGATCCGCCCATGGCCATATCAAGCACCAGAGCATTGTCCAGCGAGTCAAGCGTAAGCACATCACGAGGTCTGATATTCTCTTTAACCAGCTC
>JAFGDI010000065.1 GCA_016932145.1 Sedimentisphaerales bacterium | reverse complement strand
GGAAAGGGCTGCTTATTGGGTTCGTCAGTGCCTTGAAGAGGACCCGGACAAGGAAAAAAGGAACAGGAGATGGGCTTTTTTAGGTCGTCTGCCAGTTAAGTTGCAGGTTGGTAATATTCTCATGGTGCATGGCTCTCCGCGTAAGCCGGTTACCGAGTATATTTTCCCTGATGACGCTTACAATAACTCAACCAAGCTCATGAGTGTTTTTGAACGGATCGACCATCTTTGTTTTGTCGGTCATACCCATGTACCTGGTGTATTCTTCGATGACCCTGATTTTTATCCCTGTGATGAAATAGAGTACGAATATTTTATTCGTGAAGACGAAAAGGCCATTATAAATGTTGGTAGCGTTGGTCAGAGTCGCGATCAGGACACCCGGGCCAGTTTTGTGATTGTAGAAGATAACAGGGTAGAATTTGTCCGTATTGAATATGATCTGGAAAAAACCGTTGAAAAGATACTGAAAAACCCATTTTTAGATGATTTTGAAGGATTAAGACTGCGTGAAGGCAGATAATTTGTTCTCTAATGCTTGATTTGTCATGGAAATGCTTAGTGGATTGATTACTTGCATAGTATATTGATCCTCAGGCGAATTTTTTCTAAGGATACCTAATGGATATAAAGCGTTTTATAGTAAGTTTTGCTATTTTTATGGTAATTCTTTTTGGCTTCCAGATGTGGATGGGCCAGGGGGCTGCCCCAAAACAGTCATCAACCAATGTCAACACTGCCACAGAGCAGACGGCCACTGATAATAGTAGTGAAACTGTTCCGGGCATTGCAGATGACGCTGTTGGTCAGGCCCAGGATGTTTCAGAGTTTACTGGTTTGCATGCACTTGCCGCTCTTGATGTTAACATTCCTGCTGAGCCTGTCACATTGGGTGGGCTGGGAGATGACCTGGACTATAACGCCCTGATTAACTTTGATCGGGCTAGTGCATCTGTTAAATCGGTACTGGCCAACCGGCAAAAATATAAAGTATCTGATACAGAATATGGCTATCCGCTACTCAACAGTTGTAAAACTGCCGCGGGCATAGAGTACAGCTCTTTTATGGTTACCAGTGTCAAGCTCGAAGGGTTCCAGAAACGGGTAGATCTTACCGATAATTGCTGGAATCTGGTCAGCAAAGACGCTGATACTTTACGGTTCTCTGCCAGTATTTATAATGGTCCAAAGCATTTGCTTGACATTGTCAAGGTGTTTACTTTTGCCTCAGGCAGCCACGAACTCACTTTCGATATAGAGCTCGAGAATAAATGCGATCAGTCGGTAAAGGTGGAGTTTCTTGGCCTTACCGGACCAGCCGGACTTATTAACGATGACCCTCGAGCTGATCGCCGTAATGTTTTTGTGGGTTATTATAAGAACACTAATGCCTTTACCGTTGAACTTGTCAATGCGGCAAAGGTTAAAGATACCAGTGGCGCATTTGTTAATACCCCGGAAAATAAGCCGATGGAATGGTTTGCCCACAGTAATAAGTTTTTCACTTCGGTTATGCGTTCTGTCCCGGCTCAAGGGGCTTTGTTTGCTCCGTTTGTAGTTAATTCAGTTCATGCCCGACCGGCCTTTTTAACTACCGGTCCGGAAGAAATGCTCAATAAAGATGCACTTGTAGTTTACACTGAGATCGTGCCAGGTGCCATTGCTGCCGGACAGGTGGTTAAGTGTAATTACCAGATTTATATGGGACCTATTGACCTGGAATTATTCGAGCAGGAGCCTTTTGCCAGACTGCAATATAAATTGACAGCAGGTAATTCCTCCTGTGCTATATGCACTTTTGCCTGGCTGAATGCGATCATTTTCCAGCTTATGCAGCTCTGTTACTGGGCAACAGGTAACTATGGTATATCGATCATATTCCTGGTATTTCTCGTTCGTCTGCTTCTGCACCCGATAACTAAGAAAAGCCAGATAAATATGATGCAGATGAGTAAGATGGGTCCTAAGATCGAAGAGATCAAGAAGAAGTATGGCGATAATCCCAAAGAGATGCAAAGACAGATGGCTCTGGTTTATAAGGATCAGGGTTTCAGTCCGGTTCTTGGCTGTCTGCCTATGCTGTTGCAGATGCCGATCTGGATCGCCTTATATACTTCTGTTGACTCGAATATAGGTCTGCGTCATCAGGGTTTGTTCCCTGCCGGGTTCCCCTGGCTTAACGACTTGTCGGCTCCTGACCGGTTGATACCCTTTACCGCTTTTGGTGCCGGTCCGATCGACCTGCCTTTACTGGGCCATATAGATGCTTTCAATCTGCTGCCGATATTGCTGACCATAGCGATGTTCTTCCAGAGCAGGGCATCGATGAACCAGAGTACAGCACCAGTGAGCCCGGAAGCGGCCCAGCAGCAGAAAATGATGATGTATATGATGCCCGGCATGATGCTCCTGTTTTTCTATACCGCACCGTCAGGCCTTAACCTTTATATTATGGCCAGTACTTTTGCCGGGCTTATTGAACAGAAGCGTATCAAAAAGCATTTACAGGAACAAGAAGAGATCCAGCGAGATGGTGTCGTAGTTGTTACTGGCAAAATGTCAGAACGCCTGAGAAATAAAGGCAAAAATTCCAGATAGTGTGAAATATTGCCAGCGGCCTTGTAATTGCTGAATTTACAATGACAATGCAGGTTTATGCTTTATATTCCTGATACTGTCCTACTTGATTTTTTTAGAGAAACCCGCTATTATTAACCTTTTCTCTCTCGACCGCCGGTTGAGAGAGTGTAACTATATATAGTACATGGAGATGCAAAATGTCAGATAATGTTGAGTTCCTGAGTCAGTCAGACCCCGAAATATTCAAACTGATCGAAAAGGAACATAATCGTCAGCAGAATACCCTGGAAATGATCGCTTCTGAAAATCATACATCCAAGGCTGTTATGGCCGCTGCTGGTAGCTGCCTGACCAATAAATACGCCGAAGGTTATCCGCAGAAGCGTTATTATGGTGGCTGCGAGTGTGTTGATGAGGTAGAGCAGTTGGCGATCGATCGTGCCAAGGCACTCTTTGGCTGTGATCATGCCAATGTTCAGCCGCATAGCGGTTCACAGGCAAATATGGCCGCCTATTTCGCAGCTATTGAGCCGGGTGATACTATTCTGGCTATGGATCTGGCACATGGTGGGCATCTCACCCATGGTTTTAAGATCAATTTCAGTGGTAAGCTCTATAATGTACTCAGCTACGGCGTTAAGCAGGACACTGAGACTATTGATTATGACCAGTTGGCAAAACTTGCTGCTGAGCATAAGCCTAAAATGGTAGTTTGTGGCGCCAGTGCTTATCCTCGTATCATTGACTTTGAAAAGATCGCAGAGATCGCTCATGCCAATGGTGCGGTAGTTATGGCTGATATTGCCCATATTGCCGGTTTGGTTTGTACTGGGTTGCACCCCAGCCCGGTTAAGAGCTGCGAGTTTGTTACTACTACCACTCACAAGACACTGCGTGGCCCTCGTTCTGGTATGACCATGTGTAAAGAGGAATATGCCAAGAAGGTAAATTCTGCTGTATTCCCCGGCTTACAGGGCGGTCCGCTGTGCCATATTATCGCCGCTAAGGCCGTTGCCTTTGGCGAGGCTTTGCAGCCTGCTTATAAGCAGTATATGCAGCAGGTAGTACAGAACTGTAAGGTTCTGTCTCAGGAATTGGTAGCTCGCGGTTTCAGACTTTGCTCAGGTGGTTCTGATAACCATCTGCTGCTTCTGGACCTTCGTCCGTATAATGCAGACCTTACCGGAGCCGCTGCTGAGAAACTCCTGCAGGCAGCCGGCATTATTACCAATAAGAATCTCATTCCTTTTGACACTCGTAAGGCAACTGAGGCCAGTGGTATTCGTATCGGCACTCCGGCCCTTACTACTCGCGGCCTGAAAGATGCTGAAATGAAAACTATGGCAGCTCTTATTGACGCCGCTCTCAAGAGCCAGGGCGATGAGGCCAAACTTGCCAAAGTTCGCAGTCAGGTGGCAGAGATGTGCCAGAATTTCCCTATAGACTAAGATTAGTACGCTAAGTTATCATCTTCTGAAGATAATAAACAAAATAAAACAGGCTTTGCCAATCCCGGCGAAGCCTGTTTTTTTTATGCTATATTACATTTGTTTGTTGTAAGACTGACAGTCAATTTGAGCAAAGAGCAATGCACTGCCAACGGTAAAACAATTATAGTAAATACTTGGAATAAAAGCGGTTACAATTATTGCGTTAGCGGTTATTTTGTTTGCGACAGTATTTGAAAAACCTTTTTATAGGGAGTGCTTATACTCTCACAGGCTTTGCGTATCTTAATGGTATAGTAAAGTCTTTTGAATCTGTCTTCCTGATCTTTAAGAATAATGCCTCTCTGGGCATATTTCATGGCATTATCATACTGACCGGTTTTGAGGTAGGAATATGCTATATTATATAGAGTCGGACCATGATCAGGCTGCATTTGCAAGATCTGCTGGGAAATGCTGATAGCAAAATCGTACATTTCATGGCGATAATAACACAGACTGAGATTGTATAATGTCTGGAAATCATTTTCGTCCTGACAGGCAGCTCGTTCCAGGCAGCTTATAGCTTCCCGGCTGGCGCCAACTTCTTCCAGCATACAGCCTAAGGAGTTGAGTATTTTGGAGTTATTGACATCGAGCATATATTCGGCGATCAGGTGTTCACGGGCATTAGCGATCTGGCCGAGCTTGAGATAGCATTGGCCCAGTCTGAAATGAGGCCCGGCTAAGGTACGATTGTAATTTATAGCGTTAATGAAAAATTCTATGGCCCGGGCGATCCTGCCTTTTTGCAGATATATTTCGCCCAGATAGTGGTGTGCCTGGGCGTTTTCCGGATCTTGTTCAAGAACACGATAGAATTTCTCGCGAGCCTGGCCTAGTTCGTTATTTTCTAACAGCATAAGACCAAAATCCATAAGTATTCTGGCATTACCCGGCTCAGTACGCAGGGCACTAAGGTAATATTCTTTGGCCATTTCAGCCTGGCCGCTGACACGCAGTGCCTGGGCTATTCTAAACTCGATCTGCGGGTGGTCCGGGTCGAGTTTTAATGTCTGTTGCCAGCACCAGAT
>JAFGDI010000064.1 GCA_016932145.1 Sedimentisphaerales bacterium | reverse complement strand
TTTGCAGCCTGCAGCTTCGTTAATGCTGCCGCTTATTTTAATGCTCCAATAAATGTTTATGGAGCATACCCCAATGCTACGGAGAAGAGTTGGTCAGGTATTAAGATCCAGCTTGTTTCGCCGGGTGTTTTTGTAAACTATGATAACATTAGCAGTGACAAATTTAATTTTGTCTTAGCTGAATCATCAGACAGAGAACTGGTGTTCTTTGGTGGAGAAATTGTAAATCCTGGTGATGCAATTGTTTTTGATTTTGCTAACAGTTATATCAAGGCTGAAATTGAATCAAATGGTTTAGCACAAGTTAATTATCAATTCATTCCGACCCCGGTAGTACCAGAGCCTGCTACAATGGCTATGCTGGGACTGGGTGGTCTGGCAGTGCTCAGAAAACGCGTTTGCTGAGCAAATGTTTCATAATTTAAAAGCCGGTTGTTAAACTTAATGTTTCAACCGGCTTTTTTTTATTTTAAATGTCTTATTATGAAACTGTTTGTAAGCCATACTATAAGCATCACTTATTTTGAAACATTCTCAGATCAAGTACCGGCTATTTCGTATTGCGAATATACTCATCAAGTTGCCTGAGATATTCACTGATCTTCGCTTCCCGACCTTGCTGACCCGGCAGATAATACTTTTTGGCAAAATCAGCCGGCAGGTATTCCTGCACGACAAAGTTGCCCGGATATGCGTGAGGATATTTATAGCCGTCACCGCGACCGAGCTTTTTGGCACTACTATAATGGGCATCTTTCAGATGAACAGGAACCTGGGCTGTTCGCCCGGTCTGTACATCATTAACCGCCTGCCAGATAGCATTAGCAGAAGCATTGCTCTTAGGGGCACAGGCTATGTAAATCGCCGCCTGGGCCAGAGGTAACTGAGCTTCAGGAAAACCGACAAACTCTGCTATCTGAGCTGCTGCTGCTGCCAGAATGGTTGCTGTTGGGTCGGCATTACCTACATCTTCAGCGGCACAAACACAAATACGACGGGCGATAAATCGTGGGTCTTCACCACCTGCTATCAGACGGGCAAGCCAATAGACAGTAGCATCTGGGTCGCTGCCGCGCATTGACTTTTGCAAGGCACTGGCAAGGTCATAATGGCTGTCACCGCTTTTATCTGAAACCAGTGATTTTCTCTGTATAGATTCAGCGGCCATTTCCAGGTCGATCAGCAAGGGCTTATCAGGTTCAAAGGCTCGCTGACTTACAACTGCCACTTCTAATGCACTCAATGCCTTACGCACATCACCATCGCAACGGACAGCAAAGAAATTTAGAGCTTCATCGGTTATTTCAGCTTTATATTTGCCTAATCCCCGCTCGCTATCCTTCAATGCCCGGCGTAAAACCTTACATATATCTGCCTGACTTACCGGCTCAAACTCAAATACCGTACTGCGACTGACCAGAGCAGAATTCACTGAAAAAAACGGATTCTCTGTCGTAGCTCCTATCAGAATTACCGTACCAATCTCAACATCAGCTAATAGCACATCCTGACGAGCTCGATTGAAACGATGGATTTCGTCTAGTAACAAAACCGTACGACGACCATGAACAGCCAATCGGTCGTGGGCCTCCCTGCATACGGTCCGTATCTCTTCAACTGTGGCAGAAATGGCATTTTTACTGACAAATTCCGCAGCCGTCTGCTTAGCTATCACATGAGCCAGAGTGGTCTTACCTGTGCCGGGCGGACCGTAAAATATCAGACTACTGAGACGGTCGGCCTTGAGCATGCGCCAAAGCAGCTTGCCCGGCGACAAAAAATGCTCCTGACCAACTACCTCTTCAATAGTTCGTGGTCGCATACGCACAGCCAAAGGCTCCGCTGCATCTATATTCTTTTGTTCGGAAGCTCTGAATAGGTCCATTTTCTCGCCTGATATTCTCGTTTTAGCTTTTTCTTACTATAACTGTGCGATTATATCAGAACCTGCTACATCTGAAAAGCCGTTTCTCTGACTATCTGTTAGCTGATGGTTCTTTAGAACTAAGACTCACACGAGAGAAATGCCTCCTGTTTCCCAGTCAATCAGAGCAATTATTAAATTATTCCAGCCATTTTCCTGCCAATATTGCCAGATCACCCATATTAACAATACCATCAGCATTCAGATCAGCTTGTTTTTTCACTCCGAGTGTCGGGCCAGTAATCGGCTGTATCTGCCATACCAGGTCAAAATCAAAGCCTGTAAAACTCTCTTTGGTAAATAGAGCCATGCCATTTATTCTTATAGCCGGGGCGTTCTGTCCGATTGGCTTATCAGTATAATAATAGCAATTTTCCAGAGTCAGAGCATTACCAGCAAAATCGCCCTTTGTCGCCCCGCCAGAAACCACACTAATAACAGTATCAGCAAAACAGCGAACCAGTTGCCCATCTGAAAAGCCGCAAAAACCACCTATATCATAGGAATTAGTGCCATAACTGCTACGACCACTAACCCGGCAATCAGCTATCAAACCAGAGTTGCCGCCAATAAAGCCACCTGTTTTATGCGACTGATTGCCAACCGTTATCTCAGAACTTACCACAGAGCGTTCAACAGAACCATCAGCAGTTACCTGACCGCCTAAACCGCCGACATAAGATGCTATTCCACTAGCAGTAATATTACAACGCACGAAGCAGCGTTCAACCTGTCCGGAAATAACACCTGCCAGACCGCCCAGATTCGCACCATTGCCAGAAACAGAAGCAGATACGCAGGCAAAACTATCTCTTATCTTACCGTCTGACAAACCAACAAGGCCGCCTGCTGTACCACTCAGGTTCAACACACCCTGAACCTGACAATTACTTATAAGCCCTTCAGATTCACCGGCCAGTAACCCGATATATGACACATTACCAGAAGCGGCGATCGAACAATTGCTCAAAATCATATTCTGAACCACCGCCTGACTGTCAAGGCGGCCAAACAAGCCCACCGGCTCATTTATCGCTGCCGGGCAAACTATGGTTATATCACTTATGGTATGCCCTTCACCATCATATACACCGAAAAAAATGCAAGTGTCACTTGCTCCACCAGAGACAAGTGCTCGTGTAAACGAATGCCCTGCCAGAGAAATATTCTCCGTCTGACGAAAATAACCGCTGATGTCAACTGTATTAGCCGGGTCTGAACATCTCTGGGCCATATCCATTACATCATCTGCGGTACTTATAAGAAATGGGCTTTGCTCTGTCCCCAAGCCGCCAGAATAGGGAACGCCGCCAGATACTACCAGATCAATAGCACTACCGACCGGCACACTGCCAAATGCCTGCGGATCCTGACTGATAACAGTATCAGCGGCATAAGTAAAACTGGTATGATACACTACATTACCCAAAACAAGACCTGCTGCTGCAAGCTCGGCTTGTGCCTGACTTAACGACAAACCAACAAGATCAGGCATATCAGTCATTTCATATTCAAAGGTCAGATACGGATAACCATCTGCCGGCATACTCCATATTGGTAACTGACCATTTATACCGGCGAAATCCCAACCAATATAACTAGCCTGGTCACGCATCTGGCTACCTGTCAAAACGGTACCTCCACCAGCATTAACAGCACTACCCGCTAAATAATAGCAACTCAGAACATCACCATAATTAGTTGTAGCTATGGCACCAGAGTCGGAACCAGTTACAACACCTGCAAAATAACATTTACTGATAGTTCCAGCAAAATTCTGACCAGCTATGCCGCCAATTTCAACTACGCCTGAAGCCGTCCCAGTACTGTAGCAATTCAATATCGTGCCAAGAAAGTTTGTACCACATATTGTTCCACCATATTGTCTGGCTACTACCGAAACAGATGAAACGCAACTCGAGACAGTTGATTCATTTTTACCACAAATGCCACCAATATATATACTATCAGGCAAATACATCAACCCATCAACAATACAGTCTTTTATCTGACCACGATTCACTCCGGCTATCGCACCAACATACTGCATTTTGCTATCAGTGTTATATGAGATACTAACAGTACAGCCCGAAATAGTTCCTCCGTTAACAGCTGCAACAAGTCCTAAATAACGGCCTTTATTAAAATTTGAACTAATATTTGAGATATGCAGATCAGATACTACCGCTGAACCGGAAAGACAACTGAATAAACCAGAATAATATTCATAATCACCAGAAGTATTAAACTTATAACCACTAAGGGTATGGTCGTTACCACGAAATATACCATGATAATATGCACCCTGAAAACCCTCTGTCAGTAGCTGCTCAACTGTCTCTGCGTTCACTATAGCACCATAATAATATTCCCTGCCGGTCAGGTCCAGGTCACAGGTAAGTGAAATTTCAACTCCTTGAGCCCAATAATCGACGCCAGGAACATTATTCTGACAAAAAACATCAAAATCACTTACACTAGCGATCACATAAGGATTGCCTGTAGTTCCCGAACCACTAAGCTGACCAAATAACCCCGTACTAACAACCAAGACCAAAATAAGCACAAACAATAGCTGCCTCATACCACTATTCCCCTGTTTTTACATAAAATACATATTTTATCCATACCAGCAGCAGAACGCTGCAACCTGATCACATCTGGCTTATCTGAGATTATAAAAAAAAATCTAGCTGTCAATAAATCTTTAGTTAAGATTAATATCAATAACAATACC
>JAFGDI010000063.1 GCA_016932145.1 Sedimentisphaerales bacterium | reverse complement strand
GCCCAGAAGATAGTCCTGATGTTCGATTCGGATCAAGCCGGATACAAGGCATCGAATCGTGCTATAGAACTTTTTTATGGCCAGAGCGTAGAGGTAGAACTGTTATCGGTGCCGGCTGGTAAGGATCCCTGTGATTTTCTACAGGAAAATGATGGAGATGCCTTCCGGGAGCTGTTAAAGACGGCGGTAAGTGCCATAGATTATAAATGGCATTCTCTGCTGAATGAATATGAGAAACAAGACGCGGTTAATGGACGCGTTAAGGCTATAGAGGAATTTTTGAAGATTATCGGCCAGATGTCGCGGCACGGCAATCTGGACCCGATCAAAGAAGGTCTGATAATAAATCGAGTAGCCGCATTACTGAAACAACCGGCACAATTGATCCACAGACAGATGATGAAGGTCAATTTAAGTCAGTATGAAGACAAAAGTAATGAGGAAAGAGAGCAAAAAGGTATAAAATTAGGACCGCTGGACGCGGTAAACCGTAGTTTTCAACATATTATTGAAGTATTACTGAATCGGCCTGATTTATATTGTATAGTTAAGGAGCAGACTAATAATTTTTCAGAACTGAGCCATCCGGTGCTAAAACAGATAGCTGAGCTGATACAGAAAGTATGTGAAAATACAGAAAAACCCAGCCTTGCAGGTATGCTGGGAATATGCCAGAGTCTGGAATTGTGCAGTCTTATAACAGATCTGGCCCACACTGGCGAGTTGCGAGGCAATTACGAAAAGACATTGGACGGTGCGATAGAGTCACTGTCAGCAAATACAGAAAAGAAACACAGAGAGAAATTAAGAAATATGATAACTGATTCAGGGTCAGACTTTGACAGAGACACAATGGATGTCATGCTGGCAGATTTGCAAGCCAGGTTAGTAAAGAAAAAGACAGAGTCAAAATGAAGCAGTTAGAGCGGCGTAGATAGAGACTAAGAAATCCTGGTTTGAAATTAGACGGAGAGCTGAATTGTCAAACAATATGAAAAGTGAGCAAATAATTGAAGATAGTTTCCAGGCACTCATTAAAAAGAGTAAGGATCGTGGCTATCTGACCTATGAGCAGATGAACGATGAGCTGCCGGACGAGGCTGTAAACCCAGATCAACTCGACAGTTTCCTTATGACTCTGGACGAGATGGGTATTGAGCTTATCGATAAAGCAGAACTGGCCAAGCGTCTGGCAGCAGATGATATAGAAGCTGTAGCTAAAGACTCGACAGATGAGGCCTTATTTGATGCCCTGGAAGACGACGAGGAACATGATTCTGGCTTTGAAGATGCAGAAGAGGAAGAAACTCTTTTCTTTGAAGACCAGCGGATCGATGATCCGGTACGCATGTACCTTACCCAGATGGGCGAGATTCCCCTGCTTACTCGTGAGCAGGAGATCGAGCTGGCCAAGACAATTGAGATGTCAAGGATGGTATTCCGTCGCAGGATACTGGAAAATGACTACTGCATAAGTGAGTGTATTAATATAATTGAGCAGGTAGCGACCGGTGAGCTGCCTTTTGACAGAACAATGCGTCTGTCCTCAAGCAATAATACAGTCCGAAATAACATAATAAGCAGAATGCCCAGCAATATCGATACTCTGAGAAAGATACTTGATGAGAATCGTAAAAGTCGTGACATAATAGCTGGCCTGACCGACGAAGATAAGATCCGCAAGATACGGATCGAGATGAATCTGAGACGGCAGCGAGCATCAAAGTTGCTGGAAGAGATTGCCCTTCGTACCAGCCGGGTAACTCCATTTATCCATAAACTTGAGCATATACTCAACAAAATGGACAGTTTGCAGAAAATGCTGCTCGACCCGGCTAAACATGGACTGGCTTCTGATGATATTGAAGTTATTCATGAGGAGCTTGAAGGTCTGCGTGACATGATAATGGAAGATCAGACTGAGCTTCGCAGTCGTGTCAGGCGGATCAAACGGGCCTATAAGAGATATGAGACAGCCAAGCGTAAGCTCTCTGGGGCTAACCTGCGTCTGGTAGTATCTATTGCCAAGAAGTATCGTAATCGCGGGTTGAGTTTTCTGGATATTATCCAGGAAGGCAATACCGGCCTGATGCGTGCGGTAGATAAATATGAGTTCCGTCGTGGTTATAAGTTCAGTACCTATGCCACCTGGTGGATTCGTCAGGCGATAACTCGTGCCATAGCAGATCATGCCCGTACAATAAGAATTCCAGTACACATGATAGAAGCCATGAGCAAGCTGCGAAATATCAGCAAGAAGCTCCAGCAGGAACTTGGCATAGAGCCGACCATAGAGGAAATTGCAGAAAAGGCCGATATGCCGGTCGCTGAGGTCAGACGGATAATGAAGATATCTCGTCATCCGATAAGTCTGGACCGCCCTGTTGGCGAAAGCGAAGACAGCTATTTTGGTGATTTTATCGAAGACAGCGGTACTGAGTCTCCAGTTCATGCCGCTACTCAGGAAATGCTCAAAGACCGCATAGAGTCAGTGTTAAATACACTTACCTATCGCGAAAGAGAGATTATCAAACTGCGTTATGGAATTGGTGACGGCTATACCTACACCCTGGAAGAGGTAGGCCGGATATTCAAGGTAACTCGTGAACGAGTTCGTCAGGTAGAGGCTAAGGCCGTACGCAAGCTACAACATCCGGTTCGTTCTCGTAAACTGGAAGGCTTTATGGATAAAATAGACCGTAATGCCATGCAGTACGATGAAGAACTGGAATAATAAATAGTTACAATAATACCAAAAGGCTGACAGCAAAGAGTTGTCAGCCTTTTTTTATGGTCAAATTGTGGATTTTATAACCCCAGACTGCTATAATTAAGGAAAATAATTGAAATAATCATTACAGAGGTAAACAATGCTGATCCACAATGTGTATTTTTCGTTACAGGACGCCAGTGAGGCAAAGGTTCTGGAGTTAATTACAGAAGCAAAGAAATATCTTAAAAATGATCCTGGGTTGATCCATTTTGCCGTAGGCAAGCGAGCGCAAGAGTTCTCTCGACCGGTAAATGACCAGAGTTATGAGGTGTGCCTTAATACGGTATTCAAAGACAAACAAGCTCACGACAGTTATCAGGTGTCAAAAGAGCATGTAGAATTTGTGAACAGGAACAAGGCAAACTTCAAGAGTATTCGCGTCTGTGACATATATGCAGAAGAGTAAGAAGCAGTTCTAAGAGATAATTAAACAGATGAAATGGAGCTATAGATATGCAAAATGATATTGCACTTATCGGTCTGGCGGTTATGGGTGAAAATCTTATCCTGAATCTGGACAGCAAGGGGTTCAGAGTAGCATGTTATAATCGCACCACCCAGAAAGTTGACGACTTTATCAACAATCGCGGCAAAGGGACAAAGATACAGGGTTTCCACGAGATAGGTCTTATGTGCCGGAGCCTGAAAAGTCCGCGTAAAGTTATGATGATGGTAAAAGCCGGAGCAGCAGTTGACCACCTGATAGAAGAGCTCTTACCTTTTCTGGACAAAGGCGATATAATAATTGATGGTGGCAATAGCCATTATCCCGATACTTCTCGCAGAGTTGATTATCTGGCTAGTAAGGGCATACACTTTCTGGGCACAGGTATCTCCGGGGGAGAAGAAGGAGCATTAAAAGGCCCAAGTATAATGCCCGGCGGTTCAGAACCGGCCTGGCCGCAAGTTAAAGAGATATTTCAGGCTATAGCAGCCAAAGCACCTGATGGATCGCCCTGCTGCGATTGGGTAGGCAAAGGTGGTGCCGGTCACTTCGTTAAAATGGTGCATAATGGCATAGAATACGGCGATATGCAGCTTATCTGCGAAACCTATGATATAATGCGTAAGGTTATTAAGCTCAATAATGAGAAGCTGGCAGAAATCTTTGATCGTTGGAATAAAGGGCCCCTTGATTCATATCTGATAGAGATAACAAAAGAGATATTTGGCCATAAAGAACAAGAGGGCAAATATACAGTTGACCTTATAGCCGATATTGCCGGTCAGAAAGGTACTGGCCAATGGACCAGCCAGGCAGCACTCGAAACCGCACAGCCTCTGACACTGGTATCAGAAGCCGTTTTCGCCCGTTGTCTGTCAGCCTTGATCGACCAGCGTACAGAAGCAGCAAAAATATTGCCCGGACCTGGTGGCATTAAAACACCCGGCGACATTGAAGGCGTATTAAATGACCTGGAAAAGGCTTTATACATGGCAAAAATAGTCAGCTATGCTCAGGGTTTCCAGCTTATGCGTGCGGTATCGAAGCAATATAGCTGGGACCTTAACTTTGGCAATATCGCCCTGCTCTGGAATGGCGGCTGCATTATTCGCTCGGTATTCTTACAGAAGATCAAAGACGCCTTTGTCCGCAACCCAAAACTGGAAAATCTGCTGTTAGATGACTTTTTCTGTCAGGCGGCAAAAGATGGTCAGCAATCATTGCGACGCGTAGTTGCTCTGGCGGTAGAATCAGGGATACCAACCCCGACATTAAGTGCAGCATTGTCATATTATGATGGCTATCGCTCCGTGTCTCTGCCCATAAATCTTTTACAGGCTCAACGAGATTATTTCGGTGCCCATACCTATCAGAGAATAGATAAACCACGAGGTGAATTCTTTCATACTCAATGGTTTTAAGTTAATCATCCAGAGACAAATTATGATGGTAACCGTTCACACAGTTACAGTAATAAGAAACAATACACGCAGTGATTAGTAGCATAAATAAGTTGAGGTAATCCGAAATCCCGAGTATCGGGGTTGAGGTAATCCGAAATCCCGAGTATCGGGGTT
>JAFGDI010000062.1 GCA_016932145.1 Sedimentisphaerales bacterium | reverse complement strand
CAACTCTCTCATGCTGAATGGCTTGGTCATGTAATCATCAGCACCAAGTTCCAGACCAACTACTATGTCAGCTTCCTCGCCTTTGGCTGTGAGCATGATTATTGGTATATTTTGGGTCTTACTGTCATTTTTAAGACTTTTACAGACAGACAGACCATCGATCCCAGGCAGCATCAGGTCCAGCACAATGAGGTCAGGATTCGTTATTCTGACTTTCTGTAATGCCTCTTCGCCCGACACCGCTTTTTCGGTACGATATCCTTCTTTTTTAAGATTGTACTCGAGTAGCTCAAGGACATCTTCTTCATCATCGACTATTAATATATTTTCTTTTGCCATAACTAATTTTATACTATGTTTGTATTAGTAAAACATTAGCCGATTGTTAATTTTATGTTAATAAATTTATCGACGATTTATAATGAATTACTATTTCATATTATTGCCCTGTACCTTTGGGAAATAAAGTACAAAAAAATATTTTTAGCGTATTTTATTGTTTTTTTCTCCTTTCCTGCTTTTTGATGCCTGTTCCGGAGGTAAATTAATGGCAAAGAGCCAGTCTGCTGTATGACATGACTGGCTCTTTGTTAAAAAACTGTAATGGCGGATATTTGTCAGATCTTTTTGCCTCTGATCACATCGCCTCTTTGATTGCGGCCGATAAATGAATTTTTCAGGGGTTCGACAAAGCAATTATCAATGTATTCCTTGCCGTCAATTTTCCAGCTTATTGTCAGTTCATTGCCCGATATTGACCAGCGGGCATCTTTGTTAAAGCTGATTTTGCCGCCGGGCAGAAGGTCATAGATCTTTTCCTGACCGTAATTATTGGACATGCGCCATGAGCCAACCAGCTCTGAAGCTGTTACCGATGCCTTATCTGTACGCAGTTTGTTAGTATTGCTCAGAGGCTCTCCGGCTACTGGCCAGAGGTCCTCGGTCCAATATATGGGCCTTACCTGCTCTACTCGCTGGGCTGACAGACGGTTGGTGTCGTAGGTGTGGTGTACCAGCCATTGCCCTTCATTTGTGGTCAATACCGAGTTGTGGCCCGGGCCGCGCCAGTTGTCATTATTGGCCAGTACCAGTGTAGCACCTCCCTGTGCCATATCAATACCATTGTGGTCAAGGTAGGGGCCTTCAATGTTCTTTGACCGACCGACCATTACTTTATAGGTACTGTCAGCACCGGCGCAACAGTTGTCAAAAGAGACAAAGAGATAATAATAATCAAATTTCTGGACAAGATATGCTCCCTCGATCGCGTCGCCGCCAGCCGGCCTGCGTGTTGCTACTGTTTTTATTTTTGCACGGTCAATTAATTTGCCGGTTTCGGGGTTAAGCTCTGCGAACTTTATGCCGTTCCAATATGAGCCCCAGACTATATATGCTTTGCCATCAGAGGTTTGTATTGCTGCCGGGTCAATAGCGTTATAATCGCAGTCTGCACTGGCAAAAGACTCTACTACCGGTCCGTGATCTTGCCATTTGTAAGCTGGCGAGCTCTGGTCGAGAGTTGCATTTGAGGCAACACCAAATACTGATCGCTGGCTGCCGAAAGTGGAAACGCAATAATAGACATAAAATCTGTCATTGAGCTTGACTATATCTGGAGCCCATATGCCCTGTGTTCCGGGTATCATTTCTTTGGCCCAGGCAGGTACGGCAGTTTCAAATACGCGTCCCAGGGCCGTCCAGTTTACCAGGTCAGTTGATCGGTAAAATGGCAGGCCCTGACCTGTGGCGAAAATATAATAGGAGCCATCATGTGCCTGAACAATGGCAGGGTCGGGCATACCATTTAGTACGCCAGCTACAGCAGTCCCGGCGTTACTGGGCTCTTCCGCTGTCAAGCCAGATACAAAAACAGTCAGTAATAGTATCAGAGAAATGCTTAATTTATTCATAATTTGGCTCCTTAAATAGATTTATATCACAGATGTGCACTGTTGCACTTTTGACCGTATCTCTTGTTCAATTATCCACTATGGTACAACTTATATTATACTTAGGAAAGTCTTTTTTCAGCTCTGGTCTATGGGTTTGAGCGATTATATCTCACGCCATACCATTTTTATCCAGTTTTAAAGCTTTATTTCACCAATAAAAAAAGGCCACCGCTGAGGTGGCCATATTAACTTTTATTACACTAGTCTGGGGGGCAATGAGAAGCTTTGTTGTGTTTTTACACTACATAGCTGTTTTGTTTTTGTTCATATCTGTTCTTATACGATTGCGATATTGTTTGGGTGTTACGGCAAATTTCTTTTTGAACAGACGATGGAAGAAATAGACATTGCCATAACCCACCCGGTGCGAAATCTCGTTACAGTTCAGGTCGGTAGAGCGCAATAGTACCTGGGCTGCCTGTAAACGCAGGGCCTGCTGATATGAGACGGGGGTAACACCATATACCTCCTTGAATATACGGAAGAGGTATCCTTTGGAAACGCAGCATTGTTTGGCCAGTTGTTCTGTGGTTATCTGCTCGTTATAATGCTTTTCTATATATTCCTTTACATTAACCGCCCGCTGGTCGCAGTTAACTTTCTGCTCAGCTTCAAAGCAGGTAGCACTATGAGTGATTATGCTTTCAAATATTTTGGCCATTCGTATCTGCACATAGAACATAGATAGTGGGCGTACCGTTTCGAGATAGTCTGTTATGTCAACAATAGACATATAGACGGCTTTGCTGACTTCCTTGCTCAATTGCAGTTGATGGCCCATTTCGACATCTACGCCGGTGTATATGCTCAATACTTTATTGAAAGGTAAGGTAAGTGGTTCGCCAGTACGACTTTCCAGCGAGAAGGTTATTTCGGAGTAAACGCCGTCGCCACGATGTGTTACCAGATCGTGTCTCTGGCCCGGCGAGACTATAACCAGCGAATCTTCGGCTGCCTCAAAATATTTACCGTCCAGGGTATAGCCGCCTGGCTTGGTATATAGGTTCAGGTGATATAGATCGTGCGAATGTTCCTTAAAAGTGGATTTTTCGCCGAAAGGGCGGTCCTGATTAATAGCGGTATGTAATATCATCGGGCTGTATGCCTTCTGATTGTACGCGATACAGAGTACCTGTGGCCAGGTGTGCTCTTTCTTGATCTGAACATATCTGAACATATTTTTTCCTGCCAGTTTTTTAGTCTTATTGACTTGAATTTCAATAGCATATAATTATTGCACTATTGTATATGTCACTTTAGGTCTTTTTTTTTTGATATTAATCAAAAAAATATCGGAAAAAGTTTTTTAATTGTCCAATAGTTAACATATCAGGCTCTAAAATATACAAAATCGAGTAAATGGCATTTTATTTGCTAAGTTTGGTAATGTTATTTTCGAGCAATGAAAGACATGTTCTGTTGCAGTAAGCAGGCAAAGATGTCACTGTGATTCATTTATCGGTTCATCATCATAAGCGATACGGTCATAAGCTGGAATACCAGTCCGGTTAAGAGCCAGCATTGTACTGTTTCCAGAGAGGAATTGTCACCGCTGGTAGCAATGTAGGCCATTACCAGGCAGAGGAGTACCAATATCTGGGTTATGCCGGCCATGAGGGTTGAGCCAGAGAAATCTGGTTTTGCCCCTTCTTCTCTGGCATTATGTTTTTTGAGTTCCCGAAGTATTTCCTGAAATACCTGTACTTCGCCTGTTGCTCTGTTGAATTCAGGTTGTTTTTGTTCTTCTGGCTCAGAATTTATTTCGGGAATGACAGCGAAATTATCAGGAATAGAGGTATCAACAGCCAGGTCCTGACAGGCAGAATCCTCTGGCATAGGGTCAAAGACCAGTTCGTTGGGTTCTGGCTGAGGTTCAGATTCTTTTGGTATTTCAACATAGTCATTTTGCACAGGCTGTTCTGTCGGGTCTGTTTCCGGTGTCTGGGGCGTATCCTGGTCTGTGGTTTGCTGAGTGGCCGGGGGTGGTGTTTCAGTTGGTTTATTACTAT
>JAFGDI010000061.1 GCA_016932145.1 Sedimentisphaerales bacterium | reverse complement strand
AGGACTGACATTATAAGCAAACGAATCGCCGACAAAATCAACATCAGCAAAAACAATAATATTGCAGTTTTCAGCCGCCTCTGTCAATCCGGCAATCTTTTCCGGCTCAGCAGCCTGCTCCTGTTGCTCATCTGTGTCTTTAGCCTCCTGCTCTATACCCTCAGGGAAAGCAGACTTGAATTTACCTGTTATCAGAGCCCCCACCGCCAGAGTCTTATCGCCCGGGGTAAATTGCTCCATAAGCCTTCTGGGGTCAAGCCGCTGCAAAGAGATAGGTGTCACAGGTTTCCAGGTATTGCCCTGCTTTGAGGTTGTTACCAGAGGTGTAAAACTGATCTGATCAGCCATAGATTCCACCGGCTCAACAACACCGCCAAAAATCGTTTTAACATTTGCTAAAGCCGAACTGATAACATTGTCCTTATTGAAACAGCCTCTGGCACTATTAAAGGAAAGGAATCCGATAAGTTTTTCCGGAGAACTGTTGCGGTTAAGCTGGACGACCTCAGCGAGTGTCTTATCACCGGCATAAGCATCGGCAGGAACATTAACCCCCCACTTATTCAATAATTCATTTATAGATGATGACTGATCATGTTGTGTCTGGCCATACATCTGCTGCTGCGGATCGCCAATATCAGTGAGACAGAAGGGGTCAACCATAAAAATCGCCCGTCCGCCTTTAAGCACGAACTGATCAATAGCAAAAAGCGTTTTCTCTGAAAGATCTTTAGGATGAATTACCAGCAACATATCTACCCCTTCAATAGAAGCGGCATCAGTAGCTATTTTTTCAAACTCATATTTCTGTCCCAGATGTCTGGTGATGACCCAGGGCTGCTGCGGTCTCTGGCCGGTCTGCTGCATCATCTGCATCATGTAAGGCGAAAGGTCCTCGCCCATTACTGGTAAAGAGCTCAGTACCCCTATTTTGCTTTTCTGCCGGGTGGTCAGAGTATCGAGAAGATAGCTTATATCATATTCTATGAGGTTCTGACGGTCCGGTGCAAAAAACTCTATAGTCTTAACAGCACCGTATTCAGTCTTGGCTACCAGGCCAAAGAAGAACCCTTCTTCTTCTGTTACCGCAAATCTCTTGAGACCATAGAGCAGGGCCTCCTGCTCCTGTTCAGAGAAAGGACGCGGGTCGATTATCTCGAGCTTTATCTTATTATTTACACTGGCATATTCTTCCAGTAAAGCCTTAACAAAGTAATAATAATCGTTGTATCCCTTGATCTCATCCAGTGCCTTAGTAGTAGCTGTCTTGGCATAGAACAGCTTTATTGTAACTGGCTGATTTATCTTATTAAGTATAGTCTTAGTACCCTCTGAAAGAGTATATAATTTTTCCGCAGTAATATCTACTTTCTTTGTACCGGCCAGGGCAGTAACGACAACTACTGCTGATACCGTAATGACAGCCACAAAGATCATAGCCAGAATCGTTCTGTTCATTCTATTCATTATTGTGCCTTCCTTTCTTCCAATATCAGCGTACAGGCCCAGACCCAGCCAGATATGATCACAGCAAAAAAGCCCAGGTCACTTAACTGAATTACCCCCCGCTGCATTGATTCAAAATGATTCTCAAAACTCAACTTCTCGATCGCCCCTACCAACTGACCTGGCAATATAGTATTCAAAGCATCTATTGACGAGGGCAGCCCGATAGAATACAAAACCGAACAGGCAACCACCGATAAAATAAAACTGATAACCTGATTACGAGTAAGTGCCGAAAAGAAACAGCCAACCGCCAGATAAGCACCCGCCATAAGCAAAGCACCCATATATCCGGTAATTATCTGACCCATATCAGGATCACCCAGATAGCATACAGTAATTGGCATGGGGAAAGTCAAGGCCAAAGCAATAGCCAGAAAAAACCACGCTGCCAGGAATTTACCCAACACCGCCTGCCAGACCGTTATAGGCAAAGTAAAGAGCAACTCGATCGAGCCGCTGCGTCTTTCTTCAGCCCAGAGCCGCATTGCCACACTGGGTACCATAAATATATACAGTACCGGCAGCCACTTGAAAAACAACCTCATGTCTGCCTGCCTGAAATCAAAGAATCTATCCTTAAACGGCAGATAACCAGCCGCCGCCAAAAAAATGATCAGGAATACATAAGCCACCGGAGTAGCAAAGTATCCTTTGAACTCTCGTTTACATACCGCAGTAAATCCACTCATAATTATCTCCAAGGTAGGTCAAGCAGTCCCGATCTATAGGGGCTTGACATTTTTTCATTTCAGATTAACAATATCACCTATACAAAATTCGCATACCGGTTTACCACCAATATTATAATCTCAAGCAAGGATGCTTGAGCTACCTGGTAATCTTCCGGAACACTTCCTCAAATGTACCGCCATGCTTTTCCTTGAGTTTTGCCGGGGTATCATCTGCTACTATTTTGCCACGATTAACTATTATCGATCTGGTACAAATAGCTTCAACTTCGTCAAGGATGTGCGTTGAGATCAAAATGCACTTGTCTTTAGCCATAGAGTTGATCAATTGTCTGACCTCGTATTTCTGATTAGGGTCCAGACCATCGGTCGGTTCATCAAGTATAAGCACCGGCGGATTATGGATCAGACACTGGGCCAGCCCTACCCTGCGTTTATAACCTTTGGAAAGCGTCTCGATCGGCTGATGATAAACATTTTTAATAGAACACATATTTATCACCCGTTCAATTGCATCTTTGCGGGCCGCAGGGGCAATACCCCTGGCATCGCAGACAAAAGTCAGAAAAGATGCTACAGTCATCTCGCCATAAGCCGGAGCATTTTCCGCCAGATAACCAAGACTCCTGCGAACTGCTATACTATCCTTTATTATGTCATGTCCACAGATTTTGGCAGTACCAGAATCGGGCTTAAGAAAACATACCAGCATTTTCATAGCGGTACTCTTGCCGGCACCATTGGGCCCCAGAAAGCCCAATACCTGGCCTTTTTCCACCTCGAAACTGATACCGTCAACGGCCTTTATAGGGCCAAAAGAGCGTCTAAGGTCTTCTACCTTGATCATAACAACAGTATCTCCTGAATATAAATACCTGTCAAATAACAACTAAAACCCAAAATAAGATCGGGCCTAACCAGTCCAGATTATCACGAGAAATCTGGCAATTGTCAATACGAGATATAAGAAAACTTGTTCGATACCCACCGCTGGAAATAAAAGAAAAAAATATAGCACGAAAAACCTACCTGATAGGAGCAAAACAGGAATGATAGCTCCAATTAACCCGTATTTAACAATAATCTCATTGCCACTTATATTAATACATCATTAGTAACCAGCAGAGAGCCAAAAAAATCTTGACAGAAGGCAGATTTATGTTTACACTTTTCCGCTTACTGTCAGAGTTTCAAGACAGTTATGCCGGTGTGTAATATCGGCTAATGTAAGTAAATAACTTATAATACATTGTAATTAAAGAAATTAGAGAGTTTAACAATGATTCCAACGAAGAAAACCTCAAAGACTCGTACTCGCACCAGACGCGCTCACCAGGCCATTAAGCCAGTAAATTATACCGTTTGCGAGAAGTGTGGAAACGCCAAGCTGCCACATGCCATGTGTGCCCAGTGCGGATATGTAAATAAGTCACTGAGTATAAATACAAACGAATAATATCATAAGATATTATTTGCAAGACAATTACGAGGGATATCTATGCGTATTGCAGTCGATGCCATGGGAGGCGATTATGCACCAGTCGAGATAGTCGAGGGTGCATTAGAGACAGTCAAGCATTTAAATGCTGATGATAGTATCATCCTAGTCGGAGACGAGGTTCGGATACTTGAGATACTGGGTGAAAGCTCCAGGTGGCAAAACAATATTAGTGTCGTCCATGCACCAGAAGTAATAGAAATGCATGACTCACCAGTAGATTCTCTGCGTAAGAAGCCAAAAAATTCGATTGCCATAATGGCCAAACTGGCAAAGGAAGGCGAAGCTGATATAGTTTTAAGTGCTGGTAACACCGGTGCTTGCGTCGCTTCTTGCCAGATGAGAATGCGTCTTCTCCCCGAAGTACAGCGTCCTGGTATTATGGTAACATTCCCCACATTGGCAGGTCCGATTATCCTCTGTGATGTTGGCGCCAATGTAACTCCCAAGGCCTCACATTTGCATCAATATGGCCTTATGTGTGATGTATATGCTCGAGAAGTTCTGGGAACTCAAAACCCCACTTTAGGGCTCATCAACATTGGCGAAGAGGAAAGCAAAGGAACAGGCCTGGCCAAAGAAGTAAATCAGTTGTTCCGAGCCGATAAAAGTCTTAATTTTATCGGTAATATTGAACCTCGCGAACTACTCAATAAACCAGCTGACATATTGGTTTGCGATGGTTTTGCCGGCAATATCATACTGAAACTCACCGAAGGTATTGCTGAAGCAGTATTTAAGTTTATCGGCAATGAAGTGGCCCTGCAGAAGCCAGAGCTGCTGCCCCAATTTGCTCCTATTGTTGAGCAGATATATAAAAAGCACGACTATAGCGAATACGGTGGTGCTCCTCTTCTCGGTGTAGATGGTATCTGTATCATCTGCCACGGTAATAGTGATCGCAGAACTATCAAAAATGCGATTCTGGCTGCTTTGAAGCACGGTCGTCTTAATATTAATGAAAAGATCGTTGCTCGTCTGGCCAGATAATCTCACCTTCATCAGGAAAAAAAATGCAAAAACAGTTTACTGGAAATTTCTTTAGTAGTAATCGTCGGGCGGTTATTACCGGGACCGGCTCGTGTGTACCTGACGGTATTGTTACCAATCATGACCTGGAAAAGATGGTTGACACCTCTGATGAGTGGATTGTAACTCGTACCGGCATAAAAGAAAGACGCAGGATCGTTGCAGGCCAGGAATCAGCCGCAACCCTGGGTATTGAAGCAAGTAAGAGAGCTCTGGCTGACGCTGGTTGCTCTGCTGACGAGATAGATTATATTATCTGTACCACCATAACCCCTGAAGTGCAATACCCCGCTACCGCCTGCTTTATACAGGAGGGCCTGGGTAATAATCATGCCTGTGCCTTTGATATTACAGCGACATGCAGTGGTTTTGTCTATGGCTGCAATCTGGCCGCCTCACTCATAAGTGCCGGTCAGGCCAAAAAAGTGCTGGTTGTCAGTACCGAAACCATGTCAACCTCACTGGATTACACCGACCGTAATACCTGTGTACTCTTTGGCGATGGCTCTGGTGCTGCTGTTCTCGAACTGGAAGAAAATTCTGAACGCGGCCTGGTCTATAACAGCGTTCATGCCGATGGCAGTCAGTGGGAAACCATTGTATGCCCTGCTCCTGGCAGCAGATATCCCATAGAAGATGTTCTGTCAGGCAAATGCAAAAGGATCTATACCGAGCTCAATGGTCGTGAAACCTATAAGCAGGCAGTAAGCACTATTGTTGACACTATTACTAACACTCTTGAAGGTGCCGGCGTTTCAATCAAAGACCTGAAAATGATGATCCCCCACCAGATGAATGCCAGAATAATTGAAGCAGTAATGAAACGCGTAGAGTTCGCCCCGGAGCAGGTATTCATCAATATTGACAAATACGGTAATACCTCATCAGCTTCTATTCCAATAGCACTGGACGAAGCGATTAAAACCGGTCAGCTCAATAAAGGTGATCTGGTATTACTGATCGCTTTTGGTGCCGGGTTTACCTGGGGCTCAAATCTGTTCAAACTCTGATAGTCGTTGCCAGTTACAAGCAAACAAAGCTAAGATAAACTGAAATAATGATTATTAAGCAGGAAAGGTCTGAATTTTGAAAACATTATTCATGTTTCCCGGACAGGGAGCACAGAATCTGGGTATGGGCAAAGAATTTGCCAATGATATTGCAGAAGTAAAAGCTCTCTATCAGCAATCCAGTGATATTCTCGGTTATGACCTGGCAGACCTGTGTTTTAACGGTCCGCAGGAAAAACTTAACCTGACCGAATATGCTCAGCCGGCAATATTTGTAACCAGTATAGCCCATCTGACCGCCCTGCGTCTGGGTAAAGTAGCTGATATATCAGCAAGCATACAACCAGAAGCCTGTGCCGGCCTTAGCCTGGGCGAATACACAGCCCTCCATGTTGCAGGTGTACTGAGTTTTGAAGATGCTCTGCGTCTGGTACAGTTACGCGGCCAGAGCATGCAGCAGGCAGCAGAATCGTCCCGGGGAACTATGGTTTCCATACTGGGGCTCGACGAGCAAACAGTAACAAAACTGTGCCAGGATGTGCTGGCCATGAACATACAGGAAGAAAATGGGCCTGCCATATTATCGGCAGTTAATTTTAACTGCCCCGGCCAGGTTGTAGTCAGCGGCACAATAAATGCCTGCCAGAAGGCAGCAGAGATTGCCGCCAGTTATGGTGCAATGAAAGCTGTACCACTTCAGGTTGCCGGTGCTTTCCATACTGATATGATGGCACCTGCGGCAGCCAGATTAGCAACTGCAATTGATAACTGCAAGATAAATGAGCCAACCTGTCCGGTAATATCTAATGTTGATACCATGGCATATAATGGCTCAGGTGAAGTAAAAGATAAACTTATGAAACAGTTGGTTGGTGCCGTTCGCTGGCAGCAGTCGATTGAAAAGCTGTTAGAAGAAGGTTTCGACCAGTTCGTCGAGATCGGACCTGGCAGAGTATTATCTGGCCTGGTGAAAAAGACCAGTCGGGATAAGAAAATGAAAGTCGAAATAATTAATGTATAAGGGGCTATAATATGACAGAAAAAAGAGTAGCTATAGTAACTGGTGGTACCAGAGGTATCGGTAAGGCAATTTGTTTCGCCCTGGAAAAAAAAGGGTTCAAAGTTATTGCTATTGCCCGCAGTGAAAAATCAATAGCTGACCTCGACCAGATCGCCCAGCAGAACAGTCTTGATATAATCACCTGCAAGCTGGATGTATCTGATACCGCAGCGGTTAACGCAGCCTTTGATAAGATAGCCGAAGAGCATGGCGGCATAGCAGTTCTGGTTAATAATGCCGGTATAACTCGTGATAATCTCATGATGGCAATGACTGATGAAGAATTTGATGAAGTTATCGCCACAAATCTTAAATCATGCTTTACTGCCATGCGTGCCGCTTGCAGACCTATGATCCGCAAACGCTGGGGTAGAATTATCAATATAGCCAGTGTAAGTGGCGTGGTAGGTAACGCCGGTCAGGCTAACTATGCCGCCAGTAAAGCCGGCATGGTAGGCATGACAAAGTCAGTTGCCCGTGAATTTGCCAAACGGGGCGTAACCGCTAATTGCATCGCACCGGGCTTTATCACTACTGATATGACCGATGTCCTGCCTGATAAGATTAAAGAAATGGCCAAGGGTAGCATACCGATGAACCGCTTTGGCCTGCCGGAAGAAATAGCCGCAGCGGTAGTTTTTCTGGCCTCAGACGAAGCCTCATACATTACCGGCCAGACCCTTTGTGTCGATGGCGGTATGACCATGTGCTGATCAATAATAAGAGAACTTAAAATGAGCTTGGAGCTTATTTTGAGTAACTTTTACGCAACATCTTTATTAACAAGCAGTTAATATAAATCAAAAACAACGGCCTTCTCTGACAAAAACCGTTGAAATTGCTTGAATTTGATGTGTGTTGCGGTTATATTGATTCGGTTAATAATAAACTATTATTTCTCACAGTTATAGTTGTTTGTGCGGAAAACGGTTTCCGCCTCAGAATAACTGTAATGATTTTTTGAAAATATTTGCAAGGAGATTTGCAGTGACAGCAGCAGAAATCGAAGCCAAGGTAAAAGCAATCGTGGCAGAACAAATGAATGTAGATGAAGCAGAAATT
>JAFGDI010000060.1 GCA_016932145.1 Sedimentisphaerales bacterium | reverse complement strand
TTCGCTGGCAGATATCCAGACCGCTACTGGCCAACTGGCTGGCTATTACCTCAGAACTTATCGGACTATTATGGTCGTTCAGTACCCGTAATATCTCATTTCGTTTTTTCAGCTTCTTTTCCATTACTTCGCTCTCCAATACACTATTGTCTGTATCTCGACCCAAAAAATCCAGAAAATATAAATTTTTTTCCGGCATTATTGCCGTTATGTAGCCTTATGACTCAACTACATACTCTCTCTCAATCTTTGTGCAAAACCTCTGCTTTTTAGCAGGTTAAAGACGCATTGTCAATCACTTATTTATATCATTGCGGAAAAAATGCCGTAAATCAACTGTTTTATTACCTTTTGACTATTTCCCGTTTACCGCCACCTGTTGCATAATCTTATCTCTTACGCTATATTATCTTTGTTTACTTAATGTTATTAAGTGACTATGCGGAAATTAGTTTCCGCCAAGAGCCGCCAGCTTAATTACAGCCAACCTGATCATCCTGTAAAATCCCACGCACTGGGACACTTTTACTATCAGGTTTATGGCAGGTAAATGCCTTAAATGTATGATCCGTTAGGATTTTTTATAACATTATTTTATGAAGGATGGATATTGAAATGAATGCATACGCACAAAGAGTTTTGGATGAGCTTAAAGCTAAAAATCCAAATGAGCCTGAATTCCATCAGGCAGCTACTGAGATTATTGAGTCTCTCTCTTTAGTCTTTGACAAGCACCCTGAATTTGAAAGCAAGGGTCTGCTCGAAATGATCGTTGAACCTGAAAGAGTTGTTTCTTTCAGAGTGCCATGGGTTGATGATAACGGTAAGGTTCAGGTTAATAAGGGTTACAGAGTTCAGTTTAACAGCGCTATTGGCCCATACAAAGGTGGTATCCGTTTCCATCCTTCAGTTAATCTTTCTATTATGAAGTTCCTGGGCTTTGAACAGATATTCAAAAACTCACTTACCGGCACTCCGATCGGCGGCGGTAAGGGTGGTTGCAATTTCGACCCCAAAGGCAAGTCTGACAATGAGATCATGAGATTCTGTCAGGCTTTCATGTCTGAACTATACCGTCATATTGGTGCTGATACTGATGTGCCCGCCGGTGATATAGGTGTAGGTGCCAGAGAGATCGGCTATATGTTCGGTTACTATAAGAAGATCGCTAATGAGCATGTTGGCGTTCTCACTGGCAGGGGCCTGGCCTATGGTGGCAGTCTCGCCAGAAAAGAAGCTACTGGCTATGGTCTGGTTTATCTCGTCTCAGAAATGCTCACCCATTTTGGAAACACACTCAAGGGACAGACTGTTGTTATCTCCGGTTCCGGTAATGTCTCGATCTATGCCGCTGAAAAGACCATGCAGCTCGGTGGTAAGGTTGTTGCCATGAGCGATAGCAATGGCTATATCTATGATGCCGATGGTATCGACCTGGCTCTCGTTAAAGAGATCAAAGAAGTTAAACGCGGCAGAATATCTGAGTATGTCCAGACCAGAAAAAATGCTAAGTATGTTGCTAAGCACACTGACATATGGACTATACCCTGTCAGGTTGCTCTGCCTTGTGCCACTCAGAATGAGCTCGATGTGGATGCTGCTAAGGCACTGGTCAAAAACGGCGTTATCGCTGTTGGTGAAGGTGCTAATATGCCTACCACTCTCGAGGCTACTAAGGTATTCCTCGACGCCGGCGTATTGTTCGCTCCCGGCAAAGCCGCTAATGCCGGTGGCGTTGCTACCAGCGCTCTCGAAATGGCTCAGAGCAGCCAGAGAATGTTCTGGTCTTTTGAAGAAGTTGACCAGAAGCTGCACGGCATCATGGTTAATATCTTCAAAAATATCAGTTGTGCTGCTGCCGAATATGGCCAGCCTAAGAACCTTGTTCTCGGTGCTAATATCGCCGGGTTCAAGAAACTCTCTGAAGCTATGCTCGCCCATGGCGTTTGCTAAGCACTTAATTGTAAGCATTGATCCGAAGGGGGGCTTTTGATCTTTGCAACACAATTGGATCCATATAAAAAGGCTCTGCCATTTAACCGGCAGAGCCTTTTTGCTTTTCTTCTCTGGGAACGCTGAGCCCCAGCTCGGCTATTATCAGGCAAAACTAACAGATTGCTTGATACCAAGATAGAGGAATATATACTATTACAATATTGAACTCAAACCGTTTTTTTCGCTTATATTGCGTTTTGTTTGCCGAGTCCCGAATTGTCGGGATTTCGGGCTTTGCCCTTAACTGGCGGCGTTCTCAGCTTTTTACCTTGTCCATCGCCACACGCAATTTATTGCATACAAACTCTATGTCGGCTTCAGGCAGGTTATTATGGAACGGCAGAGCGATCGTACGGTCTGATATATGCTCAGTTATCGGATAATCTCCTGCCTTGGTGCCAAACTTCTCCTGCATGAATGGCTGTAAATGGATCGGAGAGAAATAGTTGTTACAGCCTATGCCGCTATCGCGCAGCATCTGCATGATCGCATCGCGGTCAGCCCGACTATAGCTGTCCTCCAGTCTTATAACAAAGACGAACCAGCTCATCCGGCAGGAAGCATCGATCACCGGCAAATGCAAACGCTTCTCATCACCCAGCAGCTCCTGGTACATCTGGGCTACTCGCTCTCGCTTGGCTATGAATTCTTCTATGCGGCCTATCTGCACCAGGCCCAGAGCTGAATTAATATCGCTCAGACGATAGTTATACCCCAATCGGGCATGGGCCAGCCAGCCGGCCCCATCTGCTCTACCCTGATTACGCAATGACCGGCAGATACTCGCCACCTTGTCATCGTCGGTCAGGATCATTCCGCCTTCGCCGGTGGTCATCTGCTTGTTCGGGTAGAAGGCAAAGGCACACGAATCGCCCAGCGTGCCAGACTTACGACCATTGACTATACTGCCCAGTGCCTCACAGGAATCTTCTATGCAGATAAGCCCGCGCCGTTTGGCCATATCAGCTATCTCATCCAGATGCACCGGATTGCCAAATACTTCCACCGGAATTATCGCCTTGGTCTTACTGGTTATCTTTGACTCGATCGACTCTGCGGTCAGATTATAAGACACCGGATCTATATCGACAAACACCGGCTTTGCTCCGGTCATTAATATTATATTTGAGGTCGCTATAAAACTAAATGGCGTGGTTATTACCTCATCGCCCGGGCCAAGACCATAAGCCTCCGCCAGCATAAACAGGGCACTGGTACCTGAGTTCACCGCTATTGCATGTTTACGACCAATATAATCGGCAAATGCCTTCTCAAAGGCCGGGCCTGTTGGCCCCAGACTCAAATGACTCGACTTCATCACTGACACGACCGCATCTATTTCCGCTTGCGTTATATCTTGTGATGACAGACCTATATTCCTTTTAGTTTCCATTTTTCTTCTCTTTTTGTTCTTACTCTATTTTATATTGTTATTAAATATCGTACCAGCAGGCCCAGGGCTATCGCCCAGCCAAAACTCATTAAACTTCCAATTATATTATATTCCGCTTGCTTTGTATCCTTAATTTCGTTAAATCTCAGTATAGATTTAGCTATTATGACCAGGCCAACTACAACTGTATTTCCCGATATTATCAGTAAATAAGCTATACTTCTCTCTAATTGCCCTGTTAACTTGCCTCCTTTAGACAAGCTCACTTCGCCGGCGACTTCTTCACCTCTATCGACATATTTTGACAGCGCCTTTTGTATTAAATTACTGCCAAATTGCACCGTTAATATACCCCCAGATACTATAAGTGCAATATTAACAGCTACTTGTGAGCTTAAACTCTCAAAGAACGGACTATACCCAAAATCCGGCTTTATTATATTCTGGTACCAGATGGCTATACATAGTAAGCCAATGAATACCAGATGCACTACCTGATCGATAATCATTAATTGCAAACTGCTATTGTACTTGTCCAGCTTGCACTTAACCTCATCAATAAATACATGGCCGACAAATAATGCAAAATACACCAGCCAGAAGCCAGGATCGCACACCCAATAGCACACTACTGAACCCAGGGTAGATACTACTGAGTGTAGTATCTGGCTGCCAAACTCCTGTCCTTTACTTCTGGCCAGATGTTTGCTCTGAAGAAGAATATCGCCTATCAGATGACCCAGATATAAATAGATGAACATGATTATTGCATTAGACATAATATAGTAGCCAAAATCAGCTTCTCCATAGATATTGCCAACATTAATACTTCCTAACCGTTTACGGTTATGCAAGGATGTAAGCGGGAACGGGTCTCAGGTGATATCGTTTTTTGAGCCAATCGTAATCACGAACGGTTACCTGAGACATTACATACCCGCACAATGAGACTATAGAAAAGTGAGTGTAAAATCAAGCCAAATTCCGCAACAGGATCAATAATACAGTAAACAAGGGTTGCAAATATGACTGGCTCAGGTACAATCTGAGCCTTATGACAAGATTAACCTCTTAGCGAGCAGATATGCAATTAATAGAGATATTTATTATAGCTCTCGGTCTGGCGATGGATGCCTTTGCGGTGAGTGTCTCCAGCGGTGTGATAATCCACAAGTTGCATATTCGTCATGCAATGCGGGTAGCCGCATTTTTTGGCGGGTTCCAGGCCCTCATGCCTTATATCGGCTGGCAGATCGGACGACTGGCCAGTGACTATGTCAGAGCTTATGACCATTGGGTTGCCTTTATCATTCTCGCAGCTATTGGCGGTAAGATGATCTATGAGGCAAAGTGGGGTGATGAAGAAAAGGAACGCCCTGACCCGCTGAGCCTCAAAGTATTACTCATTCTGGCCATCGCCACCAGTATAGATGCCCTGGCCGTCGGGGTAACTTTTTCCTGCCTGAATATGGCTATCGTAATGCCGGTCATCATTATCGGCATCGTAACATTCATTACCTCATTAGCCGGCGTATATATCGGTGACTTCTTCGGCAATATCTTCGGTGACAAACTCGAGATATTCGGCGGACTTATATTAATAGGTATAGGAGCGAAGATTTTGCTGGAGCATTTGTTCTTTGCTTAAATTCACACAAATCTCTTATCCGAGCGCTTTTGGGCTACTTCATCTTTGCTTTGGGTCATCCAGCCTGAGGTTGAGTTTTGGGGGTGGTCGAAGTTTTCGATGTACGGCTTGATATCGACTATGGGTGTACCGTCCAGCAGGTCGCAGCCTTCGATGGTGATAATATTGTCTTTGATGGATTTGATTTTGACTATCGAGAGGCCCAGATGGTTAGGGCGGGCCGGGGAACGGGTAGCAAATACGCCCCGTTCGACGGTGTCCATAAATGGTGTGACTGTCAATTTGGTCTGGCTGCATTGATGGAAATATGTCACTAAGTAAATATGACTGAACCCATCAAGGTCTTTCAAGCCCGGCATATATTCCGCCAATACCTCGATCTCGGCATCGGCACAACAGCCTTTGGGCTGGATCGGCATATTTTCCAGAGTTTTATATTGAGTGCGGGCATAAGCTACTGGTTCAACTGTTATCTGCATAGTGGCAATTCCTATAGCTGCTAATATCTTGTCAGACTGTAGTTTACCGGGAAAAATCGGATGATGAAAGAGTATTATTTGTAGCTGGCAAAAAAATTGTACCGACCATGCTTAAGTAGCTCAACCGTCTCGGTTGAGATTAATATAGCTGGCGATGAACTGATATGCAATATTCTGACAAGCTGGCGTGTCAGACTGAAATAAATTGAATCACAAGCCAGACGCTTGTGCTGCTTTTGATCAGTAGATCAGTAGAGCAGGAGACCGCAGGAGTTTGATATCGGTTGTGGGTGTAGTATAAATCTTAATCTTCTTTCTACTGTTCACCTGTTCAACTTGTTCTCCTGCTCTCTGTTTTTTTGCAGCGCAAAAAAACAGGGCCTCCGGTTCCAGTCGAACCGAGCAGGCCCTAGTAATCCTGTGTCGGCTGCACTTATAATGGGCAACCGGCAGAACAAAATCGCTTGGCGGCAAAAGTCAAGGCCGCCAGGCAGAGGGGCGGGACAGCCTGCACTGAGGCAATTCGCCACGAAACGCCGCCAGACCGGCAGCTTATCGACGCGAGAACCCACCACGCGACCCGGGGTGAGAAAAGTCCAAACGAATATACCCGGCGTCGCAGGGGCGCAATGGCCCCAAATTATCGAGGTTTTGAAACGCAGCACACAATGTCATATCTGGATCCGGGGGTGGGCCCATACCAAACCAATATTAAGCACTCCCTCTCTCTGGGCGAGCCGAATAATTTAATCCCAGCCCCGGCGTCCATACCCATGCCAAAGGCCAGAGACGGCTACAACACACTCCCTGCACGGTCCGATGTGCCAAAAAAACCTCGTCTTCTCTTATTATCCTCTTATTCACTTGTTTACAGGCGGCATTGCTGCCGCTTCCATTGGAATAGTAAGATTTAAATCTGAGAAAGGCAAATTTTTTATTGCTTCCGCAAAAGTGATATAATCATATCAAATTAAAGATAATAAAAGTTCATCCGGTAAATGAGTATATTTAGTTGAAAAAAGACATGACCTTATATTATATGAGGAAAAAATAAAACCTCATACAGGAGATAAAGTCATGTCATCAAGTATGTTGTGTCATATTTTCAAGTTAAGAGGAGTTCAATGCCTCAGTACAGATTTTTTGCGTGTAAGACAGTATTGTGCAGCCGGGTTCATCGCCGGGAGTATATTTGTTCATGCTGTGGCATTATGGCTGTTATCTTATTATTTTATTGTTGAATCCTCTGTCATAAGCTCAGAAGCCTTTTCTTTGGGTATCTGATTATACAATACTGTAATACCATTTTCATCTGCGTTTATTATTTTTATCAGAAAATACATACTATCTGCGTTCTTGATCAAAACAGTATATGGCAGATTCTTCAATTCGATCTCGTAACTGCTAATGTATTTATCCTTTGTATGCTTATATGGTCGGGCACTCTCCTGTTTTATCGGGACAAGCATAGCACCACGACAGGTTACCAGTTTCCCAGTCCAGAGCATATCCCCCTTAGCCAGTGTGGCAGATTTTTCATCGAAGCCTTCATCTGAATATTTTCCAGTCAGACTCATTTCAATGTTCACACCAGATGCCAGATCAAACAAAAACGGACTGCCGTCCTTCTCGGCCAATTGTGCCTCAGGAATAAAACGCCTTCTGACCGTAATATCAGCCATAACCGCTTTGCCAGATTGTGATTGAGGAGCAAACTCATTAAGCATAGTTTGAAGTTGCTCTTCCACTACCGGATTTGCCAGCTTATTAATGGCCTCCTGCACATATTTCTTATGCGTAACGGCACTGTCGGGTAATTGCTGCATAATATAATTCAACCCTTCAATGGGTGCGTCTGAATAGATGGCATCATCCGTTACATTATGAATTATCATATCCACATCAGACGGCATTTCCTCTAATATAATGGTTATTTTCCTTTTAATACTTTCCGAATATCCTGCGAACTTCCCCTTTTCATCCGATGGACTCCCATTGGCCTTAACATAATCGAAATACTCCTGCTCACTTGGTGTTTCTGGTAAGAAATTATTTAAAAGATAAGCAGAATCTAAAGTTAATAAAAAATTATAAAGGACCATCTTTGACTTAACCCGATCCAATGTACATGGTTTAGTTGCTACACTAGAAAGCATGAAACGAGTTCTAATCATAGTGCTATCTATTCTTTGCGGCTCACACTCAAGAGCTTTTTCGAAATACTCTTTTGCTTTGACTAAATCACATTTCTCGCCTTTTTTTTCATTAAATGCTGTCGTATATAAAACACCTATTTGCGTGTACACCCGGGCACGCTGAAAAGAATGTTTTTCTGTTTCCAGATATTTCAAATAATAAAATTCAGCTTTAGCCCGGTCCGCACCTTTGATATCTGTGCCGGGCACATCCTCGCTATATCCGTAATTATTTTCCGCACAATACCGAAATGCCTCAGTAAGGTCCGGATTATTATCGTAATTCAAGATACCGGCTGGACAATCGAAAATCGCAATACATAAAAACAGCACTGACAAAATATAAATTTTCATAATTTCTGACATCCTCAAAGAATTTTAAATAAATAATACGCGATAATATTTTAACCATTTTCAATGTAATTCTTGAATAGGTGGAGACTTACAATGTACTTAGTGCATTAAATTTACCTCACTTCAGAATCAAATCTGAGTCTTTCAATTACCAGCGATTGGCAAGTTAAACGAAGGTATGTCTGGGCTGTCAAAAGTCAATGATAATGTATCAGTGAAAC
>JAFGDI010000059.1 GCA_016932145.1 Sedimentisphaerales bacterium | reverse complement strand
TGGGAACCTCAATGGTTCCCACTTAAAAAACATCCATGAAGACACAATCAGTCTCATAAAAACATTAGTTACCTAAATAAGTATCATCTTTCTTAGCACCTAATGTTACATCATACATACTGTTTACTCCACTGCTGATAGTTGTTACACCCCATGTACCAATATAAAGATAGCCTTGATCACCAGCTAAACCTGTCCTTGGATACCAAAAAGAATATATATTATCTTTACTAATGCCAACACATGGGTTTTTTGCGCTATTAACATGACCATCAGCAAAAATAACCTGCTGAACTTCCCTATTATGGTTAAAACTGTTTCCAGATCTATCAACATCATCAGCGATATCTCGCGGCTTGCTCCAATCCCAATCATCTGGATTTGGATTAGTAACTTGAGGCGTACCGTTAGGCACAGGGTTTGTTCCAACGGTAGCACGAACAGCCATTGTTGGCGTATCAAAAGCAGGATTCTTATCGGCAGCCAATGCATATGATGAACCAGATGTATCATCAAGCTGCTTATTCCAAGGATCATTATATGAATAACTCAAAGAAGCTCCAGCATCAAAATCAATGCAGTCTGTCCAGTTTGTAACAGCACTGTTAGCTAAAATAGCATTCCTTAATTCCATTGGTTTAGCATCTGCAGCACTCGGACATACAAACGAATCAGGAGTAACATCTGCATATCTTACCAGCAAAAATAAACAACTACCTGCAGTCTGCACGCTACTAGCAGTATTGGTTTCATAAGGGTTAGTACCTACTCCCAAGGCAAATCTTGGCAAGCCACCTGCCGCATAAGCACCACTATTATAATAAGCACAGCCGAAACCAGCCTTATTAGTGGTTCCATTTACACTCCAAGCCTTCATAGCCATGCCTCTGTTTTCATTCATATAGATACCAGTAGCAGTACCAATACCCTTGAGGTTGGCGGAACAAACAGTTCTCTTGGCCAGTTCTTTGGCACGACTCAGGGCAGGCATCAGAATTGACACCAGCAAAGCGATAATGCCGATAACGACCAGCAATTCAATAAGTGTAAAACCTTTTCTTTTCATGGTTATAAAACCTCCAACAAAGAAATATTCTAAATTCTATGCGGGGCACTATATCGTATAAATATAATAAATGATGACAGTTCCGTCTCCAACACAGAGACTATGCCTCGCAAATTTTGAGCATAATGCAAATTATACCGGCATAAGACCGGCAATTCAAATAAAAAAAATGGAAACGATACTGCATGAATGCATCTCGCTGCACTGAATAAACAGGCGGGTTCAATCAGGCGTAATGCAGATTCATAGCTTTTCAGAGCTACAAATCTACGCTATTGAAGTATATATCCGCTATTTACTGATGTCAAATTAATAATGCCAGATTCGATCAAGAATAAAGCCGACTGAATAATGTTTTCATTTGAATAATCGTTTTCCATAATCTATAATTAAGCATATATTTATGCGACTTTTTCAAGTTTTTATGGATAATAGTTCAGTTAATGCCAGAAAATAAGAACATAACAAGATATAGTTTTTCAAATGCCGGGCGAGGTAATATGGTCGCTGAGCTTTGGAATAGCAGAGAGTTGATTTGGCAGCTTTTTTCGCGAGAGCTTCGCGCTCGCTATCGCCAGAGCATTCTGGGGTATATCTGGGCTATCATACCATCTGTAATGCTTTTAATAACATTTAGTTACATAAATAGTAACTTTGCTGACGGAAAGTACAACCTATCAGTGCCTTATCCTGTTTACGCACTTAGCGGTCTGACATTATGGCAGCTTTTTTCAGTAGGTCTTACCAAAACAACACTATGCCTGGAAAAGTCACAGGCAATAATAACTAAGGTTAACTTCTGTAGAGAAACCCTGGTTTTTTCTGCATTCATGGAATCTGTATTTGAATTTGTCATACGCCTGGCTCTGGTAGTACCATTTTTCCTCTGGTATGGTGTATGTCCGGCATGGACAGTAATTTTCGTACCGTTTGTTTTAGTACTGCTGGCCCTGTTAACCATAGGAGTAGGCTTCTTTTTAACATTATTAAATGGCGTTTTCAGAGATATTGGCAATGGAATACCTGTTATTATGCCTTTTTTAATGATTTTAACGCCGGTGGCTTACCCTCCACTGGAAGGAATGCCTCATCAGTTACTTAATTACCTCAACCCCGTCAGCCCCTTCATAATAGCAGCAAGGGATCTGACCTTCTTTGGCGAGATTTCAAATCCGCTGAGTCTGGCTGTAACCAGTGCAATGAGCTTACTAATATTTCTAATGGGCTGGCGTTTCTTCCGTACGGCAATACCGAGAATAGCAGAGAGAGTATAAGGGATCTGAACTTGAACGAAATAGTCTTACAAGTTAATAATGTCAGTAAGAAATACTGTCATAGCCTAAAAAAATCTATGCTTTACGGCTGTATTGATATACTGCGTGATTCATTTGGCCTGAAAGCCCAGCCCGACACATTACGAAAGGATGAGTTCTGGTCGGTAAAAGATGTGAGCTTTTCTCTGGAAAGAGGTCAGTGCCTGGGAATTATAGGACCCAATGGTGCCGGTAAAAGCACTCTACTTAAAATGCTCAACGGCATAATAAAGCCAGACAAAGGTGATATATGGTATAAAGGTAAAATGGGAGCATTGATCGAAGTTGGTGCTGGGTTTCAGCCTGTTCTGTCTGGCAGAGAGAATATTTATATTAACGGCTCTATTATTGGCCTTTCCAGTAAAGAGATAAAAGATAAATTCGACGAAATCGTAGCATTCTCCGGACTGGAGGAATTTCTTGACATGCCGGTCAAAAACTACAGCTCCGGCATGAGAGTCAGGCTGGGCTTCAGTATAGCCGCCCACCTGCACCCGGATATTCTGCTGGTAGATGAAGTGCTGGCTGTCGGCGACCTGGCTTTTCAGGCTAAATGTCGGAATAAGATAGCTGAGATGGTAAAAAATGGGACAGCGATAATATTAATTTCTCATAACATGCATCATATTGCTAATTTATGTAGCAGAACAATTGTGATACACAAAGGAACTGTTTTATTTCATGGGAATACATCATTGGCGATTGATAAATACAGAAGCTGCGGTTACACCTATGGTTTAATCGAATTAGGTGGGCATCACGCAAGAGTATCTGAAGTATCGGTTTTAAATATTAACGGAATCCCTTGTCAGACATTTAACACAGGCGAAAGTTTAGTCATAAGAATCTCTATTGAATGCGATTCAATAATTAATAATCCTATAATAGCACTTGGTCTTATGACCACAGAGGGTCAAGCTATAGCATCAATGAGAACTGACTCAGATAATATCTGTTTAGGAAGTTCAAAATTATTCAGTATTAACCTTACTGTTAAGGAAATTATTTTTTCTCCAGGAATTTTCTATATTGACATAACACTACTCCACAATAATGGTTTTGGCGTTTATCACAAAATCTGCAATGCTGCTCAAATGCAAATATTGGGTGGAAATAAAATCACTGGACTCGTCAATTTAAAGAGAAAATGGGATATAACTCAAAAATGAATAGAAGTATATTAATAATTGGCATAGACGGTGGTACT
>JAFGDI010000058.1 GCA_016932145.1 Sedimentisphaerales bacterium | reverse complement strand
TTTTTCAGCAAAAGCCTTAAGAGCGGTATTTATCTGCTCATCACTATCAGAAAGCATAAGTGTTTTCTTGTCGATAAAGCAGAGTTTGCCGGTCATGTCATCAGAGCCAATGGAATAAATGGTGTTACTGCCGCTTTTAGCAGAGGTTACGACCAGATTCGGATCTTCAGCCTTTATTGTTTCGATTATCTTAGTGTCAATCATAACAGGATTAGTGGCCTCAGCGATAATAACGCCACCATTGTTTTCGATATCGAGACCGGCGGCATAAGCGGTAACAGAGCTGAGCTCAGCAGTAGGGTCAAAGCCGAGTTTTGCAGTCATTTCTTTGAGGCTGTCGATCTCGCCAGAGTCGTTGTTAGCCTCTTCGACTATCTTGCTCAGTTCAGCCAGAGCAGAGCTTCTGAAGGCTTCAACATCGACATGGGCCACAATTTTAGAATCTGCCGGCACTACATTGCTTTTCATAGAAGCAGCCAGAACTGGCGAACAGGTTGCAGCGGCAATTGCCAGCAGAGTAAGCATCTTTTTCATAAAATCATTCTCCTTAAGTAGTAATATAAATTATTAAGTTAATATCAAAGTGGAAGTTTATTTTGAATTTTCTACACAGAAAAACATTTTCAGGTTACAAAAAATCCACGCTGTATTTTGAATTGGTAATTATATATCCGAATTATAGAAAATGCATGAGGAAAAAGGAAAATAATAGACTAAAAGACAGGTGGATTATTCAGGTGGGTTATTTATAGTTTAAAAAAGTGTGACCCGCACGGCAGGTCTGGGAGTTCCCTGCTGACTTTCGTCGGGGCGGGTCACGAATATCGTGGGAGGAAATATCACTCCTCATTTAATTATAGCATATAATATTAACAATGGCTATGATTATTTGCAACTATCTGTTGTTTATAAAGTTGCATAACCTTAGGCGCTATCTTGTCAAGGCTGATGATCAAGTCAACGCCTCCCAGCCTGACGGCTTCTTTGGGCATACCATATACGACGCAACTGGCTTCATCCTGTGCAATATTATAAGAACCGGCATCTCTCATTTCTTTCATGCCCAGGGCTCCATCGTCGCCCATGCCGGTCATTATAACACCGATGGCGTTTTGTCCTACATATCTGGCCCCCGAGCGAAAGAGAACATCAACAGAGGGCCTGTGTCTGGAGACAAGCGGCCCATTTTTAACTTCGACATAATATCTGGCGCCAGATCTTTTGATCATGGTAAGTAGTCCGCCTGGGGCGATAAGAGCTCTGCCTTGTATTACCGTATCGTTGTCAGCAGCTTCTTTTACATTTATATTGCAAGTCTGGTTAAGTCTTTCTGCAAAGCTGGCGGTGAATTTTTCAGGCATGTGCTGAACTATGACTATGCCGGGTGCATCAGATGGCAGAGCTTCAAGGAATTCTCGCAGTGCTTCAGTTCCGCCGGTAGAGGCGCCGACCAGGATGATCTTTTCAGTGGTCTTGATCATGGCCTTGCCGGTTGGTTTTTCGAGAACGGCATCAGCGGTAAGTTTCTTCTGAACGGGTTTGCTAATAGCTCTTCTGGCTCTGAGATTAGCCATAGCAGCGGCCCTGATCGAGTCGCATATGGTCACTCTGAAATCTTCGAGGAATTGCTTAACGCCCATTTGTGGTTTGGTAATAACATCGACGGCGCCATATTCGAGAGCTTTTAAAGTTGTTTCGCAATTTTTTTCAGTAAGGCTTGAGCACATAATGACGGGCAACGGATGTTGTGTCATTATTTTATGGAGGAAAGTCAGTCCGTCCATTTTAGGCATTTCGACATCGAGAGTAATGACATCTGGCAATTCGGCTTTCATTTTAGTTGCAGCAATGTATGGATCAGCCGCGGTTGCCAGCACCATCATGTCAGGCTCATCGTTAATGATCGCAGAAAGGGTTTGCCGGACAACAGAGGAGTCGTCAACGACTAATACTTTAATTTTTTTTGTAGTTTCCATTTTTAGGTTAACTCTCGCAATGTAATTTTGTGTTTAACTTAACAAGTCTTCTGAAAGACGGTAGGGATAATCTTTTTCAGGGGCAGGTCAACGCCATTAAGTGTTTCTGAATGGCCCACAAAAAGATATCCGCCAGGTCTTATCTGGTTATATAATTTGGTAATAACTTGGGTTTTAGTTTTCCAGTCGAAGTAAATAATAACATTTCGGCAGAATACGGCATCCATCGAGAGGTCAATGCCATAGTCTTCGTCCATAAAGTTTAATCTGCCAAAGGTAATTTTTTCTCTTAGTTCAGGTTTAATGCGGAAAAGTCCTTTAGCTTTTCCCGTGCCAGTGAGCAGGTATTTGCTCTTGTACATACCGGGCACAGGCAAGACGACATCTCTGGTATAAACAGCTTTTCTGGCTTCGAGTAAAACTTTAGTAGAGATATCGGTCGCCAGAATAGAAAAAGAGGCATCGTATCTTTCGAGGTAGTCGTCCAGTACCATAGCCAGGGTGTAGGGTTCCTGGCCAGAGGAACAGCCGGCAGACCAGAATCTGAGTTTCTTTTCCTTTTTGAATTCAGGTCGGCTGATCATTTCCGGCAGAATAGTCTGCCTGAGCAGATCGAAGTGTATCGGTTCGCGAAAGAAGTCGGTTTTATTAGTAGTAATAACATCGATAAGTGATACTATTTCTGTAATGCTATTGGTCGCTTCCTGCAGGTGGTCATAATAATCCTGAAATGATTCAAGACCCAGAGCCCGAACTCTTTTGAACAATCGGGAAGACATCATAGACCTTTTTTCATCTTTAAGGTGTATGCCGCATTCATCGTAGATAAGCTCTTTGAACAGATCTAGTTCCTTATCTGACAGCAGGGGCATGCAATGGTGGCTATGATGTTCCTTGTTAGTGTTTGTCATGATAGTTTTGTAGTGCTAAATATATCAGTTGTGTTATTTTCAATGTTCATGCCGGCATCTGGGGCATACTCAGCCGCTCTGAATATGCCCCCGGCCTTGATAGGAGTTTATATTTCTCGTTAATTATCAGCACCAGCTCCGCTTGCCGCTTTTAGTACGGTAAGTTCTTCTGATGACAATACTTTGTTTATATCAAGTATGATAATGAATTTGTCATCTCGCTTGCCCATGCCCTTGATAAAGTCGGTATTAAGGTTAATGCCGATCTTAGGAGCTGGTTCAATATTGTCCGGGTCAATGTCTATTACTTCCTGTACTGAATCAGCCAGGGCACCTATCTGCATAGCTTCGCCATCGAAGTCAACTTCAACGATAATAATGCAGGTATCGACAGTTCTTTCGGCTGATTCCATACCCAGGTTCAGTCTCAGGTCGATAATAGGCACGACATTGCCGCGCAGGTTAATAACACCTTTCATATAGTCAGGTGTTCTGGGTATTTTAGTTATGTTTATGAGGTCCAGAACTTCGCGTACGGTGTTGATCTCTAATGCGAAGTCTTCCTGCCCTAGTTTGAAGGTCAGGTATTGGCAGGTTTCCATTACATTTGCAGCGCTCATGTTTATATTCCTTTTATGATCATTATTTTGTTGTTAAATTTTATTAGTGGCAGGCATTGGGCTATTGTGAAAGCCCAATGCCACATTCCACAGGCTTGAAAGGTTTAACATGTTTAACTGAAATCGGCGTCGCTGTATTCGTCATCGCCTTCCAGATTATAGTCTATGCCGCTGCCTGAACCGGAGCTGGCTGCTGCCGGAGCAGTTGTTTTAGCAACTGACTTGGCAACTTTGGCCGGTTTAATGGTCTTAGGCTTAGGCTTGGGCATGGTTCTGCCACCGGCATTACTGAGCACGAAGAATTCAGCGGTCTTAAGCAGCTGTTCTGCCTGAGAAGAGAATTCCTCGCTGGTAGAGGCCAGTTCTTCGGTAGCAGAGCTGTTCTGCTGAACGATCTGGTCCTGCTGGTGAATAGCCTGGGTAACCTGTTCGATACCGGCAGACTGTTCAGAGCTTGAGGTATTGATCTCTTCGACGAGTTCGGCAGTCTTCTGTATGCCGGGCACGATCTCTTCGAGTAATTTACCTGCCTGCTCAGCGATCTCGACACTATCGGTTGACAGCGTGGAAATTTCCTGGGCGGCATTCTGGCTGCGTTCAGCCAGTTTACGCACTTCGGCAGCCACAACAGCAAAGCCCTTACCATGTTCGCCAGCCCGAGCAGCTTCGATAGCAGCATTCAGAGCGAGCATATTAGTCTGACGGGCGATTTCCTCGATAATATTGATCTTTTCTGCTATAGAACGCATAGCATCAACAGTCTGTTCTACAGCCTTACCGCCATTCTGGGCATCGCCGGCGGCCTTATGGGCAATAGCGGCAGTCTGCTGAGCTGAATCAGCATTCTGCTTGACTGTGCTTGACATTTCTTCCATAGAGCTTGATATCTCTTCGATACTGGCAGCCTGTTCAGAAGCACCCTGTGCCAGCGATTGAGCGGTAGAGCTCATCTGTTCTGAACCAGAAGCGATCTGAGCTGAAGCGGTCTGCACATCAGAGGCAAATCTGGTCAGATTTTCGATCATAGTGCCAAATGCCTCAAGCATGCGGTCCTTATCGGAGCGTTTTTCGGCATTAACAGTGAGATTGCCACCGGCGATCTCTTCGGCCATCTTGGTAACGCTTCTCAGGGCAGATATTACATCGCCAAATGCTTCCAGTAATCTGTCTTTTTCAGAGCGTTTATGTACATTGATATCAAGATTACCGATAGCTATTTCATGAGCTGAATCAGCAACCTCGTTCAGTGATTTTATCAGAATATCCATAGCATTGAGCAACTGGCCAATTTCGTCAGTACTATCACTGGTGACATTAACATCAAGGTCGCCTCTTGCCATTTCTTTCATTATCTCAACAACGCGGACTATAGGTCTGGTTATACCACGAGTAATGAAGTAAGACAGGATCGCTCCGATGAGTACTGCCAGAGCCAGACCGCCGATCATTATTCTGGTAGATTGTGATAAAGCGGTAGCGGCATTGTTAGCAATTTCATTGGTGTTTTTTATGCCGGCGTCAGCAGTGTTTTTGCAGGCTTCAATTACTTTATGGCCTGCTTCGGTGCGTTGTACGCCAATAGCCTGAAGGTTCTGCCACTGGTCAAGGAATGAGCTCAGCCCTTTAGCATAATTTCTGCCTGCTATAGTGGTATTTTCTATTTGTTTGAGATTTGCTTCTTGTCTGGTAATTTGTTTTAGCTGAACATAGAGGTCTTCAAGTTTCGGGAATATGGCCATAGCTTCTTCCATTATTTCAGGTGAACGCAGAGCCTGAGACTTGAACCCATTTATTCTGGCTTCATTACCAAGTGATACGATAGTATTTGCCATCGTTATTTTTTCATGTCTTTCGTTCATATCTCGAGAGAGTTTTTCCTGCTGACCTTTGAGGTACTCATCGCACATGGCAACATATTTCCCGGCGGTAGAGTCCATCGCTACTCTTATCTCGTTAAGAGACTGGAAACTCTGAATATAATCCTGCATGGCTTTGGTGTACTTATCAACCGCAGCTTCAGTTTTATCTATTTGAGCAAGATTTTCTGCCCGGCGGGTAATTGCTCTGAGTTTTGCTGTGTACTGCTTGACATTAGCAAACTTGTCCATAGCATCTTTCATTAGCTGAGGGTTTTGGGTTGCCTGAGCCCGGAAATTTGCCACCCGTACTTCATTGCCGGCAGTTATGATAGTATTAACCAGTGTGATCTTTTCCAGTCTTTCTTTTAGGTTTGCATCTTCCTGGGTTAACTCCTGCTGCATAGCAGTGTTTTGTGAGTTAAGAAAGTCAGTGCAGTTTGTCATATAGGCAGCGGCATTTTCGTCCATGATCTTTCCGGCGTCACTCATTGCCTTGTTAGCTTTTATATATGAAGTCATATTTTCGGCATAATCAGCCGCTGCTTTTTCTGTTTCAGTCAGTCGATTGATGTCGTCCTGATCTCTGGTAATAGCTCTGAGTTCATTGGTTATCTTGTCAAGTCCTGCAAGCAGTTCGATAGTGTCATTCATTAATTCCATATCGTTGGTGCTTTGAGCCCTGAAGTTTCTGACTCGTGCAGTTGTGCCCAAGTTTTGAATTTCAGTGGCTAGTTTTACCTTGGTCTGCCGGTCCTCAAGGTCGGTTTTGAATGCCCGGTTCTGGTCATTGAGGAAGTCGGTGCAATTTTTCATGTATGCTGCGGCATTCTGGTCCAGGCTGGCCCGTTCTTTGTTCATGCTTTGGATCGCCTTTTCCGTTTGTTCCATTAAGACGGCATAGTTATCTACAGCAGCTTTGGCTGTGTCAACATGTCCTTGCAGGTCTTTAAGACTTTTAGCAGTCTGGGCCAGTTCGGCAGCTTCACCGAGATGTTTTTTAACTGCTGCCATTTCTTCTTTGGCCTGAGTATAGTAGTGCTCTTCTTCGCTTAAGCCATAGCCGCGCATTTCGTACATGGTTCGGTTAGAAGCGCCACGAAGGTCAACAGCTACTTTGACTTCGGGCACATATTCGTTAGCCAGTTTAGTAGATTCAGTCTCTACTCTGCTCATGTTGAAAATAGCCAATCC
>JAFGDI010000057.1 GCA_016932145.1 Sedimentisphaerales bacterium | reverse complement strand
GAAGAACGATATATAGCCTCCTCACGCCAGTCGCCCAGTATATCGCCGCTCAGACACGGATTGCCCTTGGTATAGTTTATTGCCGCCGTTGCATAGGACGAAGGAACATTATACAGACTAAGCAAACGGCCAGCCCCATCACCATACCACTTATTTATAACCGGGTTTTTTCCGTCACCTCCCACCGCATCCAGGATCTCTCTCTGCAAGTCGCCATCCCACCATATAAGGAAATTACCCCAATTGGGCGTATTCGTACTGATCAGACTGTTATCCACACAATTATATGTACCGCCACTGGCCACTGACCACATCTGATAACCCGGATAGCGAGAATCTACATGAGCGGCACAGCATCTGCCGGTATCGCCATCGGCTGTCTTCTGCCACAATATCTCACCGGTCCCGGCATCACGCAAGGTTGTGCCATACGGATAGTTCTCATGACATTGAAACACCTCAAGGCCCGGCCTGTCTGGTATCATATCTGACATGTGCAAGGCGTCGCCATGACCTAACTGAGTGGTGTACAAACCTTTGCCATTATCATCAACACACATGGAAGCATATACAATCTCATCTCTGCCATCACTGTCAACATCGCCAACAGTGAGATTATGATTACCCTGCCCGCCATAACCCGGCCACTGCTCCGAATCAAAAGTCCAGATGCGTGACAAAACACCATTACGATAATTCCACGCCTCCATCTTTATCCGATGATATATCCCTCGACAGATAACCAGGCTGGGACGCTGACCATCAAGATAAGCCGGTGTCATCATGCACTTATTGGCCCGATGTGCATATTGCGACAGACTCATTCCCGAGTTGCCCCACTGCGAAATAGGATCTCTTTCAATATAATCAGCTCTTGCAAGCTCCTTACCGGTCAGACCATCAAATATCGACAGGAACTCCGGCCCCTCGGTCATCCATAGCTCATTGTTAAGCACAGCCGAACTTCTATAATCGGTTATTCCATCACCATCAACATCGCCAATAGTCACACCAGTAGCATCTGTATTACCTTCGCAGGTTCGCAAGGCCACCTCTGCACGACCATCACTGTCAAAATCATACACTATGGGATTAACATCTACCGGTGCATAAAGATTATTAGGGCCAAGATCTATACGCCATAGCATTGTCCCATCAAGTTTATAAGCCTCTATCAGATTAAATAATGTCGAAGTCTCTGATCGTTCTGTCGCCAATCGCTTTAATACTATTTCATAGCTGCCATCACCATCAAGATCACCAACACTGATATCATTTACTTCATAACTACCCTCTACCGCAGATAAGTTAATAGATCGGCAATAGCTGCTCCAAACCGTAACCGGCCCTGACAGAGGCTGCTCAACGCCATCTATAACGGCGGCAACTGAATATTTCGCATTAACATTACCGGCACTATCGAGATAGTTTGTCGAATTCGTAACCGGAGCAGCATTAATCTTAACCGTACCACGATAAACATTAAAAGCGATATTGTCAGGGTCCGTACCAAACATGCGCCAGCCAACATAGACCTGAGTACCGCCTTTGTAAACCGCCACCAGGCCGCGGTCCAGTTTTTCCATAAAACGCACTGCATACGCCGGGCATGTCATTAAGCCGCCAACAAACAAAATCAATACTACTCTAAAGAAATTACTAACTCTCATCTAACCTCCAAATGTATCGGCCTGTTCGCTTGTATTATCACCTGTTACGATAACTGTCAGCTCGCCAGCGACAGCTCTGCAACCGCAAAATCGCAGTTAATACTATCCTATTATCGTGGCCTTCTTATCTATGTATTGTAACATAAATAAACACCCGACCAAAAATCATTAGACCTGAAAACACTTCAATTACCGACCAAATCACACCAGAAAAACCACAAAATAACCACATTACCGCCAGACAAACACCAACCCACACCCAAATCGACACAGAATCAAAATATTGTAACAAACCAAAACCATAAATCACAGGCATCGGTCTTAAACAACCCGAATGACAACAAAAAAAGGCCAGACCTGCTATTGGCCTGACCTTTATTGTTATAGCTTGCATTCTACCGCTAAACCAAACACTAAGACGCATAATTATGCGTCTCTACTTAATTAGCAATTCGGCGATCTGAATGGCATTCAGAGCGGCACCTTTACGGATCTGGTCGCCGCTGAGGAACAGGTTAATACCGCGATTGCCCGCGATAGAATTATCCTGACGAATACGGCCTACCAAAATATCATCCTGGCCAGAGGCATCCAGCGGCATCGGGAAGTAATTGTTCTTGCGGTCGTCAACAACCTTTACGCCTGGGGCCTTACTGACTATAGCAGTAACTTCTTCAGGAGTAATCGGATTAGTGAACTCTATATTAATGCTCTCGCAATGAGCACGAAGAACCGGAACACGCACGCAAGTGCAGGTAATGGCTATTGAATCGTCACCGAAAATCTTGTGAGTCTCGTGGACGAGCTTCATTTCTTCAACATTATAGCCGTTCTCGTCAATATCACTATTATGACTAAACACATTGAAAGCACACTGATGAATGAAAGCCTTCTTAGTAACTTCCTTGCCATCAAGATATTCGCGAGCCTGAACCTTGAGCTCTTCCATGGCCTGGGCACCGGCACCACTTACCGCCTGATAGGTACTAACCACTAAACGCTTGATCGGATTGATCTTATGCAGCGGCCATAGCGGAGTTATACCGATTATGGTCGAGCAGTTGGGGTTAGCAATTATACCCTTATGTTCCTTAATCTTCTCAGGGTTGATTTCAGGAACTACCAAAGGAGTGTTTGCGTCCATACGGAAAGCGGATGAGTTATCTACTACCACACAGCCGGCCTTAGCAGCGATCGGGGCATATTTCTTACTGATCGAACCACCAGCACTGAACAAGGCTATATCTATACCGTCGAAACTCTTTTCAGTCAGCTCCTCGATCACATATTCCTTACCCAGAAAAGTCATCTTCTTACCGGCAGAACGGGCCGACGCCAGCATCTTATAGCTGGTCGCAGGAAACTTTCTTTCAGCTAAAAGTTCAAGAAATTCCTGTCCTACCGCACCAGTTACGCCGGCTATAGCCACCTTAGTCATTTTACATCTCCAGTTTACTTAATAAGTTATATAAAAATATCAATTTCACTAAATCTTCAGCCCAGAAATTCTATCAGAAATGACTATATAATGCAAGCAAGGTCGAAATAAAAAAAAGACGGGGAAATATCGATTCAGCTTATAAAACCCCTATTTTACCACCAAAACGCCACGATCATGGAACCGAGATCGGACCAAACATCTCTGTAGCAAATGTCGCCAGTTGAGCTAATATCCAGGGCATAAAAAAAATCAACGCCGCCGCCATAGCCAATACCTTGGGGATAAATGTCAGAGTCATTTCCTGTATCTGGGTCACTGCCTGAATAATGGAGATAATTACACCAACCACCAGCCCCACCAGCAGCATAGGCAAGGAGATCATAAGTGACAACACTATCACTCTTGTCCCCAGATCCAATATTGTTCCTTCATCCATAATATATTCCTCAGGTGGCACAAGCATTTCGCTTGTATCTCAGTTCGTTCCAAACAGCAATTTTACCTGTCCTAAATCTGTGTTTGACCTGAAATTGTTTGTCTATTTATTTTCCAGCATTTTAATGTCAAGCAAGGATACTCAACCAGCCTAGATCACCGGCGGATTACTGGTGAAACTGTGGATAAGATTACCAACTATCATCTGCCAGCCGTCAACCATAACAAAAAGCAGTAATTTGAATGGCATAGAGATCATCACTGGCGGTAACATCATCATACCCATCGACATAAGAATAGACGAAATAACCATATCTATTACCAAAAACGGCAGATAAATGTAAAAGCCCATTAAAAATGCCTGTTTCAGCTCACTGGTCATAAACGCCGGGATCAAAGCAGCGGTTGATACATCTTTCCACTGTAATGTTCCATCCTGCAATTTCTGGCCCAGCTCCGGCGCAGTTTCATCAAACGAAACAAACATATACACATCATCGGTATTACCCGTTGCCTCGATCTGTTTGATCATAAAGGTTCGCATATGGGCAATAGTTCTCGACCACATCTCCTGTTGCGAGATAGCTGCCTGACCTTCGGCCGGATTAACATAAGGCGTTATTGCATCGGCATTAATATTATTCCAGGTTGGTGCCATAATAAAAAAGGTCATAAATAAGGCTAAAGCCGTAATTACCTGACTGGGCGGCAATTGCTGCGTACCCATCGCCTGACGCAATAAACCCAGAACGATTATTATCCGGGTAAAACTCGTCATCATAACCAAAATTGACGGCACTAAGGCCAGAACCGTCATAAGGATCATGATCTCCAGCGAAGTAGAAAGCCGCTCTGGTTTGACCGCCTCTTCATATATCCGCACCGGGTCAACCGTAGTAACCGTCGTCGAACCACTACTCATACTATCAGGGCTAACTGTGGCAGATTCAGCCTGCATTGCCGAATTCTGACCACTTGCCTGCTGAGGTATTGCCAGAGTAAGCAATAGAATGAATATAAGTAATATACTTTTAACCTTAACTGTCATATTATTTTTCACGCTTATTTTTTATCTTACTGAGACTTTTAACTCTGGCCAGCAACCCACCTAATTCCCGGTCGGCCTCCGTCGTGACCACCGCTCCATCTTCCTGGAACTCTTCGATCACACCTTCATCTTCCAGGTCATCGCCTAGCTCATACTCCTGACGAGCCTTACCCAACACCCCGGCAAAAGATCGGGAGATCGAACTTAACCGCTCAGACTCGATCGCACCCATAAGTACTGCAATCTTGTCAGGGTCAGTAACTTTATCTAGTAATTGTATATTCTCACCAGAAACGCCCAATAAAAGCAGATCACTGCCAAACCGGACCAGAGTAAGATTCTGACGAGCACCTATCGGGGTAAGACCAACAACCTGCACCGTACGACCCAGAGTAAGACTAACCCGCCCGGGGAATAATTTTCGCATCAGCCAGGTAAGAGCGACAATAACCGCCAAAACGGCTATAAGTGAAAAAAGCGACCGCCAGATACCTGGCTTGGCTTTTACCTCTGTTTTAGTGGCCTGCTGAGACTGCTCCTCAGAAATGGCAGCAGGGCTTATCTTGCCGGGCTTGCCAATTACAGCATTTTCAGTCTCGGCTGCCTCTTGCAGTCTTTGCGTTCCTGTCGGCGGCTGGTAATTACCCGAAGTTGCGACAACTGGCTCAACTTGCGACTGAGGCTCTGCTACCGAAACCACCTCAGAAAAATCGGCAGCCTTTTTAGATGAGGTGTCATTAGCAAATCCGAGTATGTCCCTTTGCTCCTGCTCTGAAAGGACCGGGGCTGTAGCTGCCGGTACAACTGACGGCTGAGCTGATAATTGAGCCCAAAGAAGGCAGGGAAATAACCATAAAGACAAGCAAAGAATTATGCTGAAATACAAACCTGAAAATCTGTCACATCTCATTTAATGGCTCCGCCAATTAATATTGCTATTATACCAGACAACCTTCCAGATTGTCCCAGATCCAGGTGAAAATAGTAGAAAAAACGATCATTCGGCTGTTTTTTCTTTAGATTCGTCCATAAAAGGCTGCAATTCGCTCACACCTCTTACTATCTCATTTATACGAACACAGAAATTATCATTTATGACCAGTACTTCGCCACGAGCGACTAACTGCTCATTTACGAGAATATCTACCGGGTCACCGGCCAGCTTATTAAGCTCAACCACCGAACCGGCAGCCAGCGACAATACCTGCTGAACCTCCATCTCGGCCCGGCCAAGCTCAACTTTCACATCCAGCTCTACATCGCTCAGTATGTCAATACTACCCTGAGCGGCGGCTGATAGCATACCAGAAAAATCTGGCAGCTCGGGTACTTCCGGACGGTCAGCCAGCCCTGCCTCAGCCATTGCCTGCAAGGCCAAAGCCTCAGCATCGGCATCGCTGATAGTATCAGCGGCTGAATCCTGGTCGGTACTGTCTGTTTTGTCTGTTTCTTGAGCCATTTTTTCTGTTTACCACTATTTCAGTCTGTCTGAAGCCTTATTCTATACCAGATTAGTTATTATGCAATAAAAAACCTCTCTGACTATCTGATATCGTTTATATTATTGGACGATCAATCTATCGGCATTGCGCTCCAGGTAGGTATAATCAGGCTCTTAATAAACCCTTCACCAATTATCCTCTCAAGCTCCGCTAACATCTGCCTGGAAATCTGCTCTCGTTTGGCATCTTTCAGAGCCG
>JAFGDI010000056.1 GCA_016932145.1 Sedimentisphaerales bacterium | reverse complement strand
GTTTAAGAAGAAAAGCTATAAATAAATTGCAGCAAATGGTTTGTGTTTATTAACCATATAAACCCATTACCTTAGCCGTTCTATATATTATAATATGAAAGTCTGATCGTAACTGGTCAGACTTTTTTTTACAACTGCTCATTGTTCCCATAACTAATATTCTTCATTAATGTCTGTTGCCCAAAAGGGAGTAAATCATTAGGATATAGCAATGAAAACAGCAGGAAAAATAACAGCAGGAATATTCAGACTGCCCAGAGCAATACTGTCACTGGCAGTTGCCGGCGGTTTTATACTAATAGCGATCGGAGTGTATCGGACTGGATCTTCAGTACAGGAAATACTCTGGGAAAATAAGGCTTTGCGTCAGGCAATAACTAATCTATCACACGCAGACAAGATCGGTTACGCCAAAGTAATTTCACAAAATCGCGACTCGCAGGGCTTTGTCATTGATACTACTTTAAAGTTTGTGGAAACTGCCGCCGAAGATCAGATGCAGAAAGTGCTGGAAAAGCAGTTTACTATAGCCGGTGACATAGTACATTTTGATGCTTTGATCGTAAAGTTTGACAATAGAATAGTAATGGACGGCCAAAAGAAAAGTATGTATCTGTGGCGTCGGGTTTATGGCGAAAATACCAGTCCGGCTCAGGGCATATCCATTGAGCCAGAAGGAGCAACCCCTGCCCGATATGCCAATGTACTTAAAGATCTGCCGTTAAACCAGCAAAAAGATTTCTGGCAATCGATATGGGACCTGACCGATGAACCTGACAAGCTAAAAGACCACGGCATAGAGGCGATCTATGGTAATGTGACCTATACCCGGCTGAGCCCGGGCATGTTATACATATTCAAGATCAATGCTACCGGGCAGATATATCCGGAAATATTGCCAGAGTTTTAATCTGAGAGCTGCCAAATGTCAACAGTCCAGACCAGGCTCATTTTCCTGACTGACCAGAGGAAAAGCCTGAGCTAATTCCGGGGGAACTGCAAAGGGTTTACCCTTGCTGCCAACCAAAGCCCAAAGAGTCTGCCCTCTGACAATAATGCGGTTATCGGCAGGCCTGACAATAAGATATTTCCTCAGGCTGCGTACTTTCTGCATTTCACTGACCCAGGTTTTGACTATCAGCTCTTCGCCCAGAAATGCCGGTCGGTAATAGGTAAACTCATGAGAACGAACCACCCACCCTGCACCCAACGACTTATAGCGGGCAAGATCCCAGCCATTAGCATTGGAATGAGCAATAGCAGCCTGTAGTGTCCAGCGAATATATTCCAGATTATTAACATGATCGTTAATATCAATGGAAGATTCGCCAACAATTATCTTATGTGTATATATATCAAGCATAATAAACATAGTGCCAGAGAGTTTAATACTCAACTGGCACTAAGAAAATTTACAAATAGTTTTTGGCATTAACTGCCAGATCAATATTCCGGAGCCATAGCCTTATCAACAAACCTGGTCCACTGTTTGAGCCAGGTAAGTTCAACAGCGCCAGTTGGTCCATTTCTCTGTTTTTCAATAATGATCTCAGCGAGAGTATCATCAATCTCTTCGCCAATACTACCATCGAAATTACCGCCGGCAATAGCTTCGTCCTGAGCGGTTTTGCGTTTATAATAACCTTCACGATGTAAGAGCATGACCACATCGGCATCCTGCTCAATATTACCAGATTCACGCAGATCGCTCATACGCGGTTTATGTCCGTCACGACCTTCAGGGCCACGGTTAAGCTGTGCCATAGCAATAACTGGTATTTCCAGTTCGCGGGCAACCGCCTTAATATGGCGTGAGATCATACCAACTTCCTGAGTTCTGCCCTCAGCACCTGGTGCACTCATCAACTGCAAATAATCGATAACGATCAACTGGATATCATACTGCATTTTCATGCGTCTGGCCTTAGCTCGCAGCTCCAGCGGAGTAAGTGTGCTGCTGTCATCGACATATAAAGGGGCCATAGCCAGTTCGCCGGCAGTTACACTGAGCATTTCATGCTCTTTATCATTAAGCATACCGCGACGGAGTTTCTGAGAATCGACATGGGCACGACCAGCAAGCATACGCTCAGCGAGCATCTGGGCTGACATTTCCAGGGAGAAGACCAATACAGGTATATTATTATCAGCAGCAATATGCTCAGCAATATTCAAACCAAGAGCCGTCTTACCCATCGAAGGACGAGCTGCAATAATGATCATTTCACCCGGCTGCAAACCGCAGGTCATACTATCCAGGACATTGTAACCAGTAGGCAACCCGGTAACCAACCGGCCATCACGACTCTCAAGGGAGGTAAAGACATCGCTCATGATCTGCTTCATGCCCAATGCCTGACGGGTAACTTTTTTCTGAGTTACCTCAAATATCTTACGCTCGGCATCTTCGAGTATTTCAGCGGTATCATAATTACCGGCAAATGCCTCTTCATTGATCTCATTAGCCGCGATAATAAGATTGCGCAGCATAGCCTTATCGTGAACTATTTTTGCATAAAAAAGACCATTAACAGCAGATGGTACAGCTTCAGAAATAGTGATAAGATAATCAATATTGCCGACCGCCTCTAATTTGTTACGGCGGATCAATTCATCTTTAAGAGTAATAAGGTCAACTGGCTTATTACTCTCATAAAGCGCCAGAATAGCATCAAAGATTTCTGCGTGATCCTGACGATAAAAACAATCGCGATTAAGCAAAGGCAATATCTCACCAACAGCTTCCTTATTAAGGAGCATAGAGGCGAGAGCTGCCTGTTCTGCTTCAACATCCTGCGGCGGAATTCTATGTTCTACCGCAGGATGAGAAAGCATATTGGCTTTATTCGTTTCCTTCAGCGACTGGGGCTTCTGGCTTTTCTTTTGATTCTGCATTCTTAGCTGCTGCTCCCGGAGCTACTACATTAACTGTGATCTTAGCCTTAAGGTCGTGAGCTAACTTCAGTGAAACATGATACTCACCAAGCTGAGTAATATGACCGCTCATAGCAACCTGCTTAGCCTTAACCTCAAAACCAGCATCCTGCAGAGCCTTGGCAATATCAGCTTCGGCAACAGAACCATAGAGATGACCACCCGGGTTAGCATTAGCTTCGATAGTAACAGAAGCTTCATTAACCTTTTCGCAAACCTTAACCAGAGCTTCGCGCATTAAAACGCGTTCTTCGGCACGCTTGGCGCGTTCGGCTTCGATCTCTTTGATCTTCGACTCACTCGGGAGAGTAGCCAGTTGCTGAGGCAGCAAATAATTACGGGCATAGCCATTTTTAACTACAACGACATCGCCGAAATAGCCCAGGCTCGGAACATCTTCAAGTAATAAGAGTTTCATGGTATAAAACCTCTTTCTATATTCTATAACTTCTTAGTTTTATTTATATAATTATAATCTATCTTACGACCTGACAGGTCAGCTACCAGCGATCAAACATCTGGCTATTGAACATATCAGCAGTCAGGTTAGCAAGAAATGATCATTACAGACTTAGTTCATATAGGGCAGTAAAGCCATATAACGAGCCCGCTTGATCGCCAGCTGAACCTTACGCTGACAAGCAGCGCAATTGCCGCTTCTCTTGCGTGAGAATATTTTGCCACGCTGAGTCAGTAATCTTGAAAGAGTCTCTATATCCTTATAATCGACATAGTTTGTCTTTGACCGACAGAACCTGCATTCGCTTTTTTCTCTTGTAGAACTAACTTTCTTAGCCACTTTGAATTACTCCGCTTAAAGTTAACCTCAGAGGGTCACAGGACCATCCGAATATCTTTATATTTGAAATTTTAATTCCAAATCACTATTTACATATTATTAACGGCTTTAATGCCGACTATATTATTAAAATGGTATTTCATCATCAGCCGGGGGCTGAGGTACATTATAAGACTCAGCCTCACTGCTGCCCATCTGATCCATACTGCTTTGTCTTGGTCCGGCATTATAACCGCCAGATCTGCCGCCACCATCAGAGGCATTACCGACAAAGGTAAAGTTATCAATAAAAACACGATGCTTGTAATTCTTCTTACCATCAGGGCCATCCCAACGATCAAGCGTTAAACGCCCCTCGATCATTATCGGCTTGCCCTTAGCAAAATACTTCTGAATTATCTCTGCTCTCTTACCATACATCCGGCAATCAATAAAGCAGGTATCTTCCTTGTCCTGACCATCAGCACCACGATATTTGTGGCTGGTAGCCAGGCCGAACTCGACAACTGCTGTCTGACTGGGCAGATAAGATAATTCCGGGTCACGGGTAAGGTTACCCATCATAATTACTTTGTTATAACTGGCCATTACAAGCTCCTGTAGTCTTTAAGCCCAGGCAGTCTCAGCCCCGAGAGGTAAAGACTTTCCAGACATTGCCATATTATTCGATCTCATCGATTGAAGGTACTTCAATCTCATCGATATCATCTCTCTCGACATCAGCGTCGCCGTCAGCGTTGAATTCGCCTACCCGGCTGCGACCACTTTCCAGCGGTGTCGGAGCATCGATAATTTCCTGAGGAATAACATCGCCGCGAAGAACCAGGACACGCAGGATCTCTTCAGATATCTGCACATCACGCTCTATGCCGGCTATGCTAGCTGGATCGGCGTTAAAATAGGTTAATACATAAGTACCACGCTGTACGCCGGCAACCGGATAGCACAGTCTGCGGTCATCCCACTTCTTCAGCGAAAGAAGTTCGGCATTAGCACGCTTGAGTACTGTCTCAATGCTGCTGACAACATTATTCCAGTTACCTGTTACCAGGGCGGAATCTACCAGGAACATTCCTTCATATTTACGAACTACGCTGCTGCTCAAAGCAACCTCCCGCACATATAGTGCATCTTAATATAAAATTTCTGTTTTTATACCTATTATTTATAGCCGTCATTCTTTATCTGAACCGTTATAGCTGTTCATCGTTTCTTTGATGCCTCTGGTTACCCAGCATTCCACAGCCTCGGCAGCCCTGATAACAGACTGGCTAACTATATTCTGTTCATCTTCGGCGAAATCGCTTAATACATGTTTAACTGTATTACCAAATTTCGGAGAACCAATACCGATTCTCAGTCGCGAAAAATCATCTGTACCCAGGCGATTGATAATATCTTTTACTCCGTTATGACCGCCGGCTGAGCCTTTGGTCCGAGCACGAAGCAAACCCAGGTCAAGAGCCAGATCATCATAAACCACCAGTAGATCTTCCAGATCGGCTTTATAAAAAACCATTGCTTCCAGAACACTACCGCCACTGCGGTTCATAAAGGTCTGCGGCTTTATCAGCACTACATTTTCCAGTCCACACAGGCCATTGCCATAGTGAGCCTGAAACTTGTTCTTACTGATATCTATGCCTAATCTGCCAGCCAGCCTGTCAATTACCATGAAACCCATGTTATGACGACTGTTGCGATATTCCGCACCGGGATTACCTAGTCCGACAATCAGCTTCATACGATCTTTTCCTCATCTAACCTGCCGGGTATATCCGACAAGCCAAACATACCAGGACGCTGATATTATCTGCCAGATAATTATTCGGCTGCTTCTTCTTCCTTACCGCGGGCTATAACTTCAGGCTCATTGCCTGTTGCTTCTTCGCCTTCAGCAGCTTCCTGCTCAACTACAACGACAACCGCAGCTATCGGAGTTGATGGATCACTGACCAGCTTAGTACCAGCAGGCAGTTCGATCTGACCAGCAGTAAGAATGTCGCCTACGCCAAGCTCAGAAACATTTACCTTTATAACCTCAGGTATATTCATAGCTTCGCATTCCAGCTCGATCTCAACTGCACGATGCTCCAGTATGCCGCCTTCCAGTGCGCCTTTAGCATCACCCTTGAGAGCAACCTCTACCATCACATTGACCTTCTCATGAATATCAACGCGGGCCAGGTCCAGGTGGATTATTGCATCGCCCAGATAGTTATACTGAACTTCTTTAACCATTACAGTTTCTTTAGAATCGCCGTAATCCAGCTCGAACAAACGATGGTGATGACGGAGAGCCTGCCCCAGTTCGTGAGCATTTACTGCCACTGCAACTGAACCAAG
>JAFGDI010000055.1 GCA_016932145.1 Sedimentisphaerales bacterium | reverse complement strand
TTGTCATTACCCAGATATCGCCAGGAATAGATGGTCATTATCGCAGCACAGGTAATTATCAGGTATGGTATCTGGTGCAGAACCAGAGCATTGACATTGCCAAAATTGTCGCCAATTACAGGCAGATATGCCATACCGATCAATCCCAGATTCCTTGTCTTATATGCTGCCAGCACTCCCAGCAGATAAGCCAGCCAGAATAGCGAGGCAACCACCAGCAGACCGGTTATGCCGCCAGTTACGGTCAGCCCGCAGGCAACCAGATGTATGGTAATCAGGAGCAGCGTAAATATTACACCGGCGGGTAACAGTATTTTTCGAGCAATAGCCCGATGGCCCGGCATGCAGAACATATGCGGCCTGGCCAGTGTCTCGACCTGAGCAATAGCCAGTACCATCCCCAGCATCAGCATAGTTGCCACCGGCCCGGTAAGGAAGAACATTTTACCGCCGATCAGGCCGCCTATTGCCATAGCAGAGAATGCAATTATTAAAAGCCAGATCAGCCAGTACATACGCCGCTGATAAAGATGTTTTAGATTTGCTGTTATTATTGTCATTTTATATCATTCCAAATTCACAATTAAATTCAGGTACATTTCGCATTGCGTAGAGACGCATGATTATGCGTCTCAATTTTGGGCCAACGGCTCTTTGTTAACTACCTCTTTTACCTGACGATATTAATACCTTATGCATAACCATGCTTATGCCATATTATATGCCCGGCTTGCATTTCTGAGACGCATAATCATGCGTCTCTACATTACTACAGCCTTATATATCTCATCCAGAGTCATAGGTTTGATCTCGGCGGTGCAGTTTATATCGGCGGCTTGTCTTTCAATTTTGGCAGGTTGTGAGTTTCTTACTATCATGCTGGCCCGGCTGCCGCTTTTCTGATATTCTATTATATCGGTGAACGGCAGCTTCTCAGGCAGATGGCCGCTGCTGGCGGTAATAGTTACCCGGCAGAACTGCTCACGCAGGTCGTCGAAGCTGCAATCGCGGAGTATGCCGCCGCGGCCCATTATCAGGACATGGTCGATCACCTTTTCGACATCGCTGAGTATATGCGACGAGATGATAATAGTGCGGTTCTCGTTCTGGATCAGTTCCAGGAGGAAGTCCAGGAACTTGCCTCGTGCGATCGGGTCGAGTGCTGATGCCGGTTCATCGAGGATGAGCAGGTCCGGGCCAAAGGCCGTGGCGATGAGTATAGATACTATCTGTCGCTGGCCAGGCGAAAGTGTGCCGACCCGGGCCTTGAGCGAGATATCGTAATCGGCAATGAACCGCTCTTGTAAGTCCATATTCCAACTGGAGTAATAAGTGCGGACATAGTCGAGCAACTGCCGGACTGTCATCCAGTCGATCAGCTCGCCTTCCTGATGAACATAGCCAATGCGACCGAGTTCCTTTGCTGATAACTTCGCAGCGTCAACACCAAGTGTCGTAACCGTCCCGGCATCAGGCAGATACAGGCCGATAATATGCCGCAGCAGCGTGCTTTTGCCCACGCCATTACTGCCCAGCAAGCCGACGATCCGGCCTTTGGCGACAGACAGGCTGATATTATTGAGTACCTTCTTCGTGCCGAAATCCTTATGCACGCCATCCAACTTTATTACCACTTGTTCCGTATTCATCATAAACCCTTTGAAATAAATTAATTACGACCGGTTCACTATTTACGAAGTTCCCTTAGTTTCTCGCCGATAATTTCCAGTACCTGTTTATCGGTAAGTCCTATTTGCACCGCCATAATAGCTGTTTTTTCGGCGATCGCCTGAAAAAGCTCATTTTTGATATTATCTGTCTGCTCACGGGGCAGCCCGGCAATAAAAAGCCCCACACCCCGACGCCGCTCGAGCAAATTTTCGCTTTCCAGCAGAGAATATGCCTTGCTGATAGTCATAGGGTTGACTTTTAGCCGGGCCGATAGGTCACGGACCGATTCAAGCTGGCAACCCTCGCTCAGCTCGCCACTTATGATAAGCTGGCGAATCTGATCGACTACCTGCCGGTATATCGGTACGCCACTATGATGATCTATCTCTAATAACATAATAAAACCAAAACCCGGCAATATCAGCCGGATATGCAAACAACTGTATTACTGTATTACTTACATAATACACTGTACACCAGAAACAACACGCTGTCAAATAGAACTTAGAAAATTTAAAAAAATTAACCGTTCACACTGCTTATCTTCTCTGGGAACGCCGAGCCCCAGCTCGGCCATAAACTGACAAAACTAACAAATTGCCAGTTGTTCGGGACAGGAATAATGTTTGTGTTTTTAAGAATTATAATTCAAGCCGCTTTTATGACTTCTGGTGAGTTTCGTTTGCCGAGTCCGCCTGAGGCGGATTTCGGAATAACCTCAACCGCCCGGCATTCCCAGGGGTTGAACGGTTACAAAAAAAATGATGCCCGGCATGTAATAATATACAGACCGGGCATTATTATTTATTGATTGAGCGAATTATTGATCTTATGGCTCAAGGATAGATTCCAGGGGAATGTCCTCATAGCTGGCGCGGATGCGATCAAACTTTTCTGATAGTTGTTTGAAGGCCTCAATAACAGTCGGGTCAAAGTGTGTGCCGCTGTCTTTAGTGATTATATCGCAGGCCTTTTCATGGGAAAAAGCCTCTTTATAAACTCGTTTTGAGGTAAGAGCATCATAGACATCAGCTACGGCCATAACTCGGGCACTAATAGGTATCTGCTCACCAACCAGTCCCTTAGGGTAGCCGGAGCCATCCCATTTTTCATGATGGCACATAGCTATATCATAAGCAACACGCAGATAACGGGCATAAGGGAACTCATTTAAGGCCGCCTCAAGAGTCTCACCACCAATGACAGTATGCTGCTTCATCAGTTCAAATTCTTCCGGTGTAAGTCGCCCGGGCTTTTGTAAAATACGATCGGGAATGCCCACTTTACCGATATCGTGCATTGGACTGGTATTATAGACCAGACGAATAAAGTCCGGATCGATAATTTCAGGATACTTGCCATTTTCGTAGAGGTTCAGGGCGAGTAACCGGCAATAATTACGCACGCGTTCGAGGTGGAAACCAGTTTCCGGGTCGCGTGACTCTGCCAGCTTTGCCATAGCATAGATCAGCAGTTCATGGCTTTCCAGATTAACCACTCTTCGACCGGCGAGCAGGCGAACAGCGAGTTCAGCCGGGTTAAATGGCTTGACAATGTAATCGTCAGCACCGGCGGCAAGCCCTTCTACTAC
>JAFGDI010000054.1 GCA_016932145.1 Sedimentisphaerales bacterium | reverse complement strand
TATCGGCCGGTGGAGCTGATCGCCCCGGGCATAGCACATCGTCAGCCGGTAACAGAGCCATTGCAGACAGGTATAAAGGCGATAGATGCGATGATCCCGATAGGCAGGGGTCAGCGAGAGCTGATAATTGGCGACCGCAAGACAGGTAAGACCGCTATTGCTCTGGATACGATAATTAATCAGAAGGGCAAGGGAGTTATCTGCGTCTATGTGGCGATCGGTCAGAAGGAATCGACAGTTGCCGGTGTGGTAGAGACGCTGAAGAAGCATGGTGCAATGGAATATACGATCGTGGTAGCAGCTTCAGCATCAGACCCGGCGCCATTACAATATATTGCACCGTATTCCGGTGCGGCGATGGCCGAGTATTTTATGTATGAGAAGAACGGCCATACGCTTTGTGTTTATGATGACCTGACCAAGCAGGCCCAGGCCTATCGTCAGGTGTCATTGCTGCTGAGAAGGCCGCCGGGGCGTGAGGCGTATCCCGGTGATGTGTTCTATCTGCATAGTCGTCTGCTGGAGCGGGCGGTGAAGTTGAGCAAGGAGCTGGGCGGCGGTTCAATGACTGCTCTGCCGATAATAGAGACACTTGAAGGTGAGGTATCAGCATATATACCGACCAATGTAATTTCTATTACTGACGGTCAGATATATCTGCGTCCGGATCTGTTCTTTGCCGGTATTCGCCCGGCGATCGATGTAGGTATTTCGGTATCGCGTGTAGGCGGTAAGGCTCAGGTGCCGGCTTTGAAGAAGATCGCCGGTATGTTGCGTCTGGACCTGGCAGCGTTCCGGGAGCTGGAGGCTTTTGCCCAATTGGGCACAGACCTGGATAAGGCAACTCAGGCCCAGCTTGACCGCGGCTATCGTATGGTGGAACTGCTCAAGCAGCCGCAATATCAGCCGATGGATGTATATGACCAGGTAATAAGTATTATCGCCGGTACAGCGGGTATTCTGGATAATATTGACCGTGATAAGGTAACTGACTTTGAAAAGGCAATGCATGAATATCTGGCCGAGAATTTCAAGGAGCTGGTAAACAGCTTTAAGCAGGCCGGTAAGCTGGAAGATGCGACGAAGGAAAAGCTGGTCAGGGCGATTGAAGAGTTTAAGTTAAGAAGTAAATATCATAAGGATTAGGAAGTAAAAAGTAAGAAGTAATAAGTGACAATCTGAGATTTTGCCCTGCCGGGCGAGGTTTAAGTATGTAACTTGTTATCTGAAACTTGAAACTAAGATTAACATGGCTAATACCAGAGAAATATTACAGCGGAAGAATACCATCAGCAATATCTGTAAGATAACGCGAACGATGGAGATGGTGGCTACTTCCCGATTTAAGAAGGCGCATGATAAGTCGGTGGGTTTGCGTTGCTACACTGACAATATCACATACCTGGTGAATTCTCTGGCAGGTGGAAAAGAGGCCCGGGCGATAAGTCCGCTCTTACAGCGAAACAGCAGTAAGAAGGTAGTGCAATTAGTATTTTCGAGTAATCGCGGTTTGTGCGGCAGTTATAATAGCAGTCTGCTGCGTCTGGCCGAGCGTAATTATGATAATTTGCGGGCTTCAGGGCATACACCAGAGCTGCGGGTGATCGGAAAAAAAGGCGTGAGCTATTTTAATTTTATTAAGAAGGCTCCCAAAGTAAGCTATACGCATATTAATGAAAAGACTACCTATGGTGAGATCGAGAAGATTGCCAATGAGCTGATAAGTCTGTATGAAAGCGGCATGATCGGCGGGGTAGATATAGTATATACCTGTTTTGACTCTTCGAGCATATTTTATCCGAAGAAGGTGCAGTTGTTGCCTTTTGAGAGTAGTGAATCGAGACTGGAGCGGGAGAAAAAGACCATGCCAGTTGAGAACTATATCTTTTTGCCGGCTGCGGAAGATATATTGAAAAAGCTGTTACCGGCTGCGGTTCGTACGAGGCTGTATCAGTGTTTTTGTGATTCGATCGCCAGTGAGCAGATGTCGCGTATGCGTTCGATGAAGGCTGCGACGGACAACGCTCAGGAGATGATAACGGAACTGGCCAGCCAGTATAATAAAGCGCGTCAGGGTCAGATAACAGGAGAGCTGCTCGATATAGTAGGCGGCGCAGAGGCATTGAAATAATTTAGGAAGTAATAAGAAATAAGAAACAAGAAATAAGCTCATGTGTTCGCTTCGCTCACTGCTAGTTTAAATGCTTTGCAATAGTGAGATGCGGCTGATCAGGTAATTATAAATGATGCGTAGCCTTTAAACAGGTCACGCAGTGACACCGGAGCTTGTTACTTGGTTTTGTTGCTTATTACTCAGTATTACTTTTTTGTGAGAACAAGATGAACAAAGGAAAGATAACACAGATAATCGGCAGTATCTTCGATGCTAAGTTTGACGAAGATAAGATACCGGCTATTTATAATGCGTTAAAGGTTGACACCGAGATCAAGGGTCAGCGGATCAGTGTTACCGGCGAGGTGCAGCAGCATCTGGGTGGTGGCAAGGTTCGGGCGGTGGCGTTAGGTTCAACCGATGGCCTGGCGCGTAATATGGAAGTATCAGATACTGGTGCGGCGGTAACAGTTCCGGTAGGAACCTGTACCCTGGGCCGGGTATTTAACCTGCTGGGCGAGCCGGTTGATGGTCGGGGCGAAGTGAAGGCAGATACCTTTTTGCCTATTCATCGCGAGCCGCCGACATTTACCGATCTGTCAAGTAAGACAGAGATGTTTGAGACAGGTATTAAGGTTATCGACCTGTTATGTCCGATGGTTCGCGGTGGTAAGTGCGGACTGTTTGGCGGTGCGGGTGTAGGTAAGACAGTAGTTATTCAGGAGCTGATCGCGCGGTTAGCTCGTTTTCATAGCGGTTATTCTTGTTTTGCCGGAGTAGGAGAGAGAACTCGTGAGGGTAACGATCTCTGGCTGGAAATGCAGGAAGCGATGATCGGCGATACGGGTAAGAGCGTACTGGATCAGACGGTAATGGTGTTCGGTCAGATGAATGAGCCGCCAGGGGCGCGTCTGCGTGTAGCTCTGACCGCTCTTACAATGGCAGAGCATTTCCGGGACCAGACCGGCGCTGACACTCTGTTGTTCATTGACAATGTGTTCCGTTTCTCACAGGCGGGAGCTGAGGTGTCGGCACTGCTTGGTCGCATGCCGTCAGCGGTAGGTTATCAGCCGACGCTGGCAACAGAGATGGGTGCTTTGCAGGAGCGAATTACCTCTTCGAGCAAGGGTGCGGTAACCTCGATCCAGGCGGTATATGTTCCGGCGGACGATTATACTGACCCGGCTCCGGCTACTACCTTTACGCATCTGGACTCATCAGTAAACTTGCAGCGTTCGATAGCGGAAAAGGGCATATACCCGGCGGTTGACCCGCTGGAATCGACCAGTCGCATATTGGACCCGAACTATGTGGGCGAGCGTCATTATAAAGTAGCGCGTCGGGTACAGCAGAATTTGCAGCGATATCGTGACTTACAGGATATTATCGCTATTCTCGGTGTCGATGAGCTCAGTGAAGATGACAAGATAGTAGTAGCTCGCAGCCGTAAGATAGAGCGTTTCCTGTCTCAGCCGTTTTTAGTAGCAGAGACATTTACCGGCATGCCGGGCAAATATACCTCGCTGGAAGATACTATTCGCAGCTTTGAAGAGTTATGTGATGGCAAGTGGGACCATTTGCCGGAAGCGGCTTTTATGTATATAGGTTCGATCGAAGAGGCTGAAGAAAAAGCTAAGAAGCTGGAATCAGGCGTATAAGCAGAAGATTCAGCGTTCAGGCCTGATAGCGGGTATTTGCTATCAGGTCAGCGATAGATAAAAAGAGAACGAAATGGCAGATGCAAAATATAAATTATTGAAATGCCGGGTGGTAACACCAGAAGGTATGGTAGTAGATATCGATGTGGCCGAGGTGATCATACCGACAGTAGAAGGCAAAGCAGGCGTATTGTCAGGTCATGCCCCGATGTTATGTGAGTTAAAGCCAGGTGTCTTTAAGTACAAGGACAAGCAATGGGATGAGTATCATCTTTTTGTTGATGGCGGCTTTGCCCATGTTCGGGACAATGAAGTTATTATCCTGACCCCGGCGGTAATCAAGCCAGGCCAGGTTGAGGCATTGGTAGCGCGTAAGGCATTGGAAGATGCTTTTGCCATGCCGACCGGATTGGGGATGTCAGATAGTCGTCGTCAGGCAATTGATCGTGCGCATCAGATAATGTTTTTTGTAGAGACACATAAGTCATAACAGCCAGCTAACAGAAAAAGTCAATGAGCGAGAATAGTAGTAATAGTACCAATAAGATGCCGGAGTTATTATCTCCTGTGCGCGATGAAGTGTCATTTCGGGCCGCAGTATCAGCAGGAGCCGACGCGGTGTATCTGGGGCTGGGCCAGTTAAATATGCGGGTTAATTCTCGTGGTATTGATATAACTGAGTTGCCCGAGCTGGTAGCCTTTGCTCATGAGCATGGCGTGAAGGTTTATGTTACCTTGAATGTCCTGATCTACGATCAGGAGACCAGCTATCTGGCGGAATTGGTAAAGAAGATAAAAAATGCAGGTGTAGATGCGGTAATATGCTGGGACCCTGCGGTAATAGAAACCGCGCGTGATGCCGGTCTGGAGATCCATATTTCGACACAGGCCAGTGTATCTAATGTTAAGGCTGCGGCATTTTATAAGTCTCAGGGAGCCACTCGTATAGTGCCAGCGCGGGAACTGACCTTAGAGCAGATAAAGTATCTGAAGGATAATTCAGATGTCGAGCTGGAAGTCTTTATCCATGGTGCGATGTGCGTGTCTGTTTCCGGCCGCTGTTTCCTGTCGCAATTTGTGCATGGTCATAGTGCTAATCGTGGTGATTGTCTGCAACCCTGTCGGGAGAAGTATCAGGTAATAAGTGATGAGAACCAGATCGAATATGAGCTGGGCAGTAATTATGTAATGAGTCCTAAAGACCTGTGTACTCTGCCAGTTCTGGATCAGGTTGTGGCAACCGGCGTTGATTCGCTCAAGATAGAAGGTCGCAGCCGTTCGCCGGAGTATATAAGCAAAGTGGTGAGTGTATATCGTCGCGGCCTGGAGGCAATACAGGCGGGAACTTTTGGCGAAGAGCTGGTTAGCGGTCTTATGACAGAGTTGTCGCAGGTATATAATCGCGGTTTTTCTCGCGGCTTTCTCTTTGGCCGGCCCACGGTTAATGATTGGACCGAAAGGCGAAATAGTCAGGCGACAGAGAAGAAGATCTATGCCGGGAAGCTGATAAATTTCTTTCGCAAGACCAATATTGCCCATTGCCGGGTTGAGGCCCAGGAGCTGTCTGTGGGTGACAAGATCCAGATCCATGGCAATAAGACCGGGGTGGTGGAAATGACTATAGGTAAGATGAAAGACGATAGCGGCAAGGCAATTGGGGCTATCTATCGCGGCAATATTACCTTTCCAGTTGAAGGCGAAGTTCGTACTGGCGATTCAGTGTATAAGATAGTGCCGGTGTGAAATAAACCAGCGGGGTGGGTGACCTGCCAGGTGTTTATTGTTATAGGACTAAAACGGAAATATAGTCAAGTGGGTGTAGTTGTTAAGTGTAATTGCTGTCGGGTATTAGGTTAAAAAGGGTAAGGTTTTTTCATATTCATCTTTTGTTAAGCGTCTTTTCGTCCGATATGTAATCAGCGGATACTGACTGGTTCAGATCTTCAATAATAGAAAGGCAGATAAGATGAGAAAGATGTGCATATTACTTTTAGCGTTGCTTTTAGTTATATCGATAGCAGATGCAGAGAATGGGATAACCGAAACAGAGATAATCTTAGGGCAGAGCTGTGCCTTGAATGGTCCGGCCAGTGCTTTGGGTAAAGGGATGAAGTCGGGATTGTTGACGGCGTTTATGCAGGTTAATGATGCAGGGGGTGTTAATGGCCGTCAGGTAAAGCTGATAAGTCTGGACGATGGCTATGAGCCGGAAAAGGCGGTGAATAATACTCAGATATTCATAAAAAATGAGAAAGTGTTTATGCTGATAGGAGAGGTAGGAACGCCAACTGCTAATGCGGTAGTGCCGCTGGCCGTGGAATCAGGAGTGCCGTTTTTTGGCGCCTTTACCGGAGCCGAGAGTTTGCGTAGTCCGTACAATCATCTTATTGTTAATTTGCGTGCCAGTTATAATCAGGAGATGGAAAAGCTGGCAGAATATCTGGTTGATAAACAAGGTCTTACGCGTATATCGTGTTTTTATCAGGATGATGGTTATGGTCTGGCTGGCCTGAGCGGTATAAAGCAGGCTTTAAAGAAACGCGGTCTGGAGCTGATAAGTGAAGGTAATTATAAGCGAAATACACTGGCGGTAAAACGAGGCTTGCTGACAATACGCAAGTCTGGCCCGCAGGCGGTGGTGATGGTAGGTGCGTATCGTCCCTGTGCGGAATTTATAAAACTCGCCCGGTCGTTGAATATGGGCGATGTGGTATTTTGCAATATTTCTTTTGTCGGTACAGCGGCTTTACAGGAAGAGCTGGCCGGTCAGGGCGCTGGCTGTATAATCTCGCAGGTAATGCCCCTGCCTGGCGAAGCGAGTCTGGCAATAGTGTCAGAGTATAAAGAGTCGCTGGCAAAATATCAGCCAGGGGAATCGGCTGATTTTGTCTCTTTAGAAGGTTATGTTGCCGGTCGCTTATTTTGTGAGCTGGCCGGAAAAGTTGAAGGTGAACTGACCCGAGAAAGTTTTCTGGCAGTGGTGAAGGCAACTACTGAACTGGACCTGGGCGGAATGAAGATAAGCTATGGCCCTGAAGATAATCAGGGGTCTGATGCTGTGTTTCTTACTGAGCTGACTGAAGATGGCATAAGGCAGTTGCAGTAGCATTCAGGGCGAGTAGAAGAAAGGTTAAGCGTTCACAGTTTTTATATAAATAGCAAAGTTAACTGTGAACTAAATTGTTTAGTAATAAGAAATAAGAAATAAGAAATAAGAAACAAGCTCATGATTCTCGCTCCGCTCGAAGCTGTCTGATTTTTTTACAGGCAATGCCTGCTTAAATAAGCCTCGCCGAAGGCGAAACCTTAACCACGATACTCGGGATTTCGGATTACCTCAACTTGTTTATGCTACGCATTACCGCGTGTCTTGTTTCTTATTACTGTAACCGTGTGAACAGTTACAAGAAAGGGTTATTCGTGAATGTTTTTGCCGACTGCGAACTGGACGAACTTTTCTATTTCGCCGGCGAGGTCGGAGAGGTCGTCGATCTGGAAATCTTCGTAATGGCCTTGTTCGAATTCTCCGGTATTGATTCGGTGGAAGAGTTTGACTCGGATGAC
>JAFGDI010000053.1 GCA_016932145.1 Sedimentisphaerales bacterium | reverse complement strand
TTACTGGCTAACTATAGCATATATCGACCATTCAGGTCCTATAATAATAGCTATCATTCCTGTTTTTTTGCTGTTGGTATAATTGTTTTAGAATCTTTGGTGAATTTTACCTGTTGATTCAATATTACTTTATCGCCGGTCAGGGTATAATTGTTTAATAATTGATACATATTTCCCCTTGTTTCCTGATGTCAGAATTGAGATAATCAATTAGTAGTGGAGCAGGAATATGTCTTTATCAGCTCCAAATATGAAGAATATCTGTGTTTTACAAGATTAAAGTGTAATGAATTTTGACAAACAGTCTATCTTTCTCTATCTGGGTTCCCAATGAGGTAGTTCTGTATCGATTATTATGTCTGTGAATATTGTTACATTTGTTCTATCTGGATATATTTAATATAGTTTCATTTTTCACAAATATATATTTGTGTTTAAGGGCGTAAAAATTCAATAATTAATAATATTAATGGGCACTTTTTTTTACCTGATGCTATTAAGCAAATGAGGAGAAAACATCTGTCTCAGGTGGTTCGCATCTGGGTATCCTCAGAATAAGTATTTAGTTGCTTATGGTTATTATTTTCGCCCTTAGCAGGCGTAGGAGAATTTGAGAAGAATTGTAAATTTTGTCTTTTTTGGTACTACCAGAAAGGATGAATCAGGAGCAGGAAGAAGAACCTATCGGTTTTACAGGATTTATAAATGGGCGATTATTACAGCAGAGATAATTTCATGCGATTATTCTATACGAATCAGCGCAGACTCTTTGCTTATATACTTATGTTTATCCCCAATCGGTTGGATGCCGAAGACTTGTTACAGGAAACTGCTACATGGATGTGGGAGAATTTTGACAAATATACGCCGGACACGAGTTTTGGTGCCTGGGGTGTTACTGTGGCCAGATACAAAATAATGAACTTTACCAGAAATGCAGGCAATAAGCGACTGAAGTTCCGGGAAGATGTAGTCGAGCTGATCGATGCCAGATCGCAGGCTGAGCTTGATAGAACTGATTCCAGGGCTACTGCTTTAGAAAATTGCCTTACCCGGCTGCCGGAAAGAGACCGGTGGCTGATACATTTAAGATATGAAAAGGGGCTGACCGTCCAGAAATTATCATCGTCGCTGGACCGTCCGGTGCGTGGATTATATAAAACAATGGCAAGAATACATAAACAACTGAATAATTGTATCAGACAGACCTTGAGCCTGGAGGGTGAAATTTGACTAAGCCCGACAAAAAGGATCTGATCGAGGAAATAGTTCTCAAAGAGTACGAAGGGCAGTGTAGCCCGGAAGAATTCGCTCAATTAAACGAATTACTGGCCAGTGATCCGTCTCTGGTCGAATACTATCTCGAATATGTCTCACTTTGTGCCGTTATTGACAGACCGGCAGAAGTCAGTGTGCCCAATGTCGGCTATTATGAAGCCGAAAATCTCAGTCTTACCAAACTCTGCCAGGCTCTGGCTGAGTCGGAACTTCACGCTGAGCCTTCTTCTGTTCAGATCGGACATAAAAAGGAACAAAATACTACAGCTAAACGCATCATTTCCCCAAGACAGAGAGTATATAATTTCCCATACTACTCTGTGCTTTCCCTGATAGTTATGATACTGTTAGGGTTCTCCTATTTGTATACACAACCTCGCCACATCCCCAGAGATGTTGCGACGGTTGTGGATACATACCAGGTTAAGTGGGCTGACCCGGCGATTAATCTCAGTGTTGGCGATCGCCTCTTTGATATAAGGGAAAATCTGCATCTTGCTCGCGGCGTGCTCAAGCTCCGTTTTGATAATGGCGCTCAGGTTGTCTTAGAAGCTCCTGCCGAATTCGCTATCGATCAAAGCCTGCAAATGTGGGTCAAACGCGGTAAAGTTTGCGTTTTTGTACCCGATCAGGCTTTAGGCTTCCGGGTTAATACCCCTAATTGCAGCGTTATTGACCTGGGCACAGAGTTTGGTATTGATGTTAACCGCGGGCTTACCAGTGTGCATATGATTAAGGGTAAGGCCTCTCTGGTAACTAATAACCAGGGGCGTTATCAAGGTAAGGTATTGCATGAAAAGCAGGCTAGTAAGGTTGATCTTGATGGTCAGGTAAAAACGATCGAATTTCAGGATAATGAATTCGTCCGGGATTTCTCCTCTCAACAGGGAATATTCTGGGCGGGCGAGAGTTTCTCACTGGTCAGTGCTGTTCTGGGTGGTAATGGCTTTGATAAGCCGGTTATTGACCTGGGTATTGATCATTTTACCGGCAATCTGACTAAGGGTAATGATGAAATTCGCCGGGCCGAAAGTGATGCTGTCAGTGCTTATGTCTCGGTTCCCAATGTAGATTTCGTTGATGGCGTTTTTGTGCCTGATGGCGGTAATGGCCCGGTGCAGATAAATTCTGCCGGTGATGTTTATGATGGCTTTGGTGACACAGATGGTCTTTATTATATGGCTATCGGGTCATATAATGAGATCAATATGTATGTCTCCGGCGGTCGCAGACTGCTTCCTCTGCAATTGAACGGAATGAATGCCCGGGAAAACCAGAACTTATGTATTCATGCTAATTCGGGTATTACCTTCGATCTCGATAAGATAAGGAAGTCTTTATCTTCGGTTGAGATTACCGCCTTTACCAGTCTTTACGGCGTATCGCAGAGCCCGGATGGTGAAGATAAATTAACTAATTTCTTCGTCTTTGTCGATGGCCAGCCTCGCATGGTCTCAGAAGGTGTATCTTGTATGGAAGCACCCCGGACAATTGAAATTAAACTGGATAAAAATGATAGATTTCTTACCCTGGCCTGTACTCAGGGTGAACATAATAATGGTGACTGGAGTTTATTTGTAAATCCAAAATTAGAGCTGGACCTTTCCAGCTCACAGTAAAAGGGAAAACTGAATGAAAAAGAAAGAGGTTGAAAATGAAGCAAATTACTAACATTTTTTCTGGACTAAAGGGAGGACTCGCAATGAATTGTAGAAATTCGATGCTACTATCTCTGCTGGCTGCGTTGGCCGGCATGACAGGCACTGCCAGTGCCGAAAGACAAGAGATCGACAGAACTGAGGGGATTACTGGTGGTACAGTTACCTCCAGCAGTCAGATCAGTTCAATGGAAAGCGGTATCAAGCTCTTTGATGGCACACCAGATACCAAATGGCTGGCTACTTCGATCCCAGCTACTGTGACATTAGATTTTAATGCCGAAGAATCTTATGTTGTCAGCAAATATAAAATTTACAGTGCTAATGATGCGCATGAACGCGATCCTAAAGACTGGGAACTTTCTGGTTCTAACGATGGTACCAGTTGGAAGGTTATCCACAGAATGACCGGCTATCCTCAATTTCAAGATTTCAAAACTGCTTATGAATTTGATGCCATTGACCCCAATGGTGTGCAAAATGCAACTGCATACAAGATGTACAAGTTTAATGTTACTGCTAATGACAGCACACCGAACGCTACCAATCTTATGCAGATATCTGAACTTGAGCTTCTGCAGCCAGATGGCACAAGGGTTCCCAGCGTGCCAATGTTCATTCGTGTGAATGATCAGATAAATGAAGGCGAAGGCTTTATGAAGGCCTTTGATAATACCGTTGACACCAAATGGCTGTCACGGACAACTAACGGGTTGTATATTGACATTAAATATACCGATGGTATTGGCTATCCGATAAGTGGTTACAGAATTGCATCATGTAATGATGCCCATGACCGTGACCCAAGAGCCTGGCGACTCAGGGCTGCTCTGGTTGACAACCCAGATGTGAATAATCCTGACCACTGGAAAATTCTGGACAGTCGCAGTGATGAGACCTGGCCGGACTATAAGCAGCTTCGTTTCTTCGAATTTAACAATATGACTTCTTATAAGCATTATAGATTTGAAGTTACCCAGAATAATGGTTCAGGTAATCTGACAGGTATGTCAGAATTCCAGTTGCTCCAGATCATTGATGATCCTAAAGTAATTGACATTACTCCGACAAGCAATGCTACTGTAAAGAACGATGTTGCTACTCTCACCTGGGACACTTCCAGAGCTACAGATTCTGCCGTATTTGATGTTTATTTTGGCACGAATCGGTCTGCTATGACCCAGATTGCTGATGATATTGATGTTAAGTCAGTAGATATACCAGTTGCTCTTGCTGAAGACACCAGATATTATTGGAGAGTCGATATAATTGACAATCCATTTGGTACTGGTACACAGCCCTTTACTGGTGAAGTAAATGCATTCCGCAATTATACCTCAACTGAGAAGGTTCTGGAATGGTCAATGGAAAGCCTCGGTGCCAGCACTGTGTATGATTATGAATTCCCGGTTGAAGGCGTAACTGTTAAGGCCTCAAGTATTGAAGGTGATGGCAGAGCTGCCGATAAGACTCTTGGCGTTGGCTTCTTTATGGATAAGTCAAGAGAAGATCCAAATGGCCTGAAGCATACTTACTGGCCCTGGGATTCATGGATATCTCACCCGGATCAGGAAGGTACAACCTGGATACAGTATAACTTCACAGAGCCAACCGCTCTGGGAACAATGCATATCTGGAATCACAACTGTGCAAAAGAATGGTACGATGTAGAGAATAATCGCGGCATGAAGAATGTTGTGGTTTACTATGGCACTGAGTTAGAAGAAGATCCAAACTGGATCGAGTACGGCAGATATCTGATTCCAATTGGAAGTGGTGAAGATGGTGCTGCTCCAAGTATTGGCATACCATTTAATGGTCAGGTTGCTACTGCTGTTCGTATTGCTGCTGCTGAAACAGACAGCAACTGGGGAGCTGCTGGTAATATGCATGCTCTGGCTGAAGTTCGCTTTGGCAAGTATGGTCAGCCGATGACTAGCTATGCTATTACTGATACCAGCGGCAAGGGTAATGATGGTTATACCTATAATGCCCCGGAGATCAATACTGAACAGACAATTCCTGGTTTGGGCAATGGTCTCAAGCTCAATGGTGGCGGTTCAGTTAACCTGGATGTTGCAGGTAATACTCTGCCATTAGGACCTGATGCCAACTGCAATAATTTCTGGACAATGAACTTCTACTTGTTGCTTCCAGAAGCTGCTGAGAATTATTCATTCTTTGTAGGTTTCGGTGGTTTTGACACTGGTGCCGGACGCTTTATTGCCCAGCTTGATGATGGTCGTATTCGCTTCTGGGGTAGTGGTGTAGATGTTACTACTACAACAGAGTTTGACCTGAATCGTTGGCAGATGATCACTGCTACTTATGAGAGCGGTGTTCTGAAGTTATACAAGAATGCCGAGCTGATAGGTCAGGGCGAAATAACCCTGAATCTGGCTCCGGCTGATGTTGCTGTTGGTGGCACTACACCTTGGGGTGAATCTGTTATTCCGGGTACTGTTGATGAGTTCACTCTCTATAGAGGTGCTCTCCCACTGGCAGAGATCGAAGCTTTAGCTGCGAAATTGCCAACCCAGTATAATGCTCTGAACCCTGAGCCTGTAATTGGTGCTACCAATGTTGTTCGTGATCCATTATTGAGCTGGGATGCCCCATTAAGCTCACTTGACCCGACCTTTGATGTGTATCTGGGTACAAGCGAAGAAAGCATGACCCTTATAGCTTCAAATCTGGCCACACCGGAATATGATCTGGTTGGTTCTGGTCTTACTCTGGCTTATGACACTACCTATTACTGGCATGTAGTTACTACACCTGGTGATGATAGTGCCACATGGTCATTTACTACTATGCCAGAAACTCTGGCTGCTGCTGAGGCCCTGGTTTGGGACTTTGAGACTATAGGTGCATTTAATCACACCTATCAGCAGGATATCAAGGATATCACTGCTACAGCCTCAAGTTTTGAGCATGCTTCAACATGGCGTGAACCGTTCAAGGCCGTTAATGGTAATTATGGTATTGCAATTGACCATTCTGTTGCCGGTATTGAAGGTATTACCCATCAGATCGAAGCTACTCTGGGTTGGTGTAGTGAACCTGGTGCTGAAGGAAAGCCATGGATCAGATTTGCCTTTGATCAGAGCTATAAGCTGGGCGTAATGCATGTATGGAATCATACTGTATCTACTACCTGGGCAAGTGAAGTTGACCGTGGTATGAGAGATGTCGTTATTAAATACACTAATGATGATGCTGTTGGTACTGCTGTTGACTATGATCCTAATGCATGGACAAACTTTGGTTCATACACTATTCCTGTTGGTGTTTCTCTTGCTTCACCAGCTCGTATGCCGGCAAGTATCGGTATCAACTTTAATGGTACCAATGCTAAGTATGTCGTAATTGAAGCTGTTGGACCTAACAGCAACTGGGGTAATACCACTAACATGCATGGTCTGGCTGAGGTCAGATTTGGTATCCATAATACAGTTGCAACCTCACCTTATGTTACTGATACTAACGCAACTGCCTCTGGCAATGCCAATGGTATTATGTCAGGTACGCCTGAGATCGTTACTGGTCTGGCTGGTGGTCATGCCATTGAGCTGGAATCTACCGGAACTTTTGGTAGTGACTTCGTTACCGCCAAGATAGTTGATCCGGCCTTGCTGCCGCTTAGTGCAAGCAGTCCATGGTCAATGAACATGTTCATAAATCTGCCAACTAATCCTGCATCTCCAACCGTAATTGCTGGTTTTGGTGGTCAGGCCGTTGGTGGTGGCCGGTTCTTCGGTCGCTGGGCAAATGGTGTACATTTCTGGGGTGGTGACAATACTGATGTTCAGTCATTCACTCAGTACACCTATGGCAAGTGGCAGATGGTAACTGCTGTCTTTGATGGCACTACCCTGACTATGTATCGTAATGGCGAGGTTGTCAGCACTGCTACACCGACCCTGATCGATGCTGCTCCGGCTGTTACTATAGCAGGTATCCTTCGTTGGAATCTGGTGAACGCTACTGTTGACGATTTCTCTATCTACTCAGGTGTTCTGAGCCGTACTGAGATCGCCGACATGCTGGCTAAGCTGCCGATGGATGGTGACCTTGACTTAAGTGGTATTGTTGATGTAGCTGACCTGGGTGAATTTGTTGAAGAGTGGCTTGCCACCAACGACAATACTAATCCGGCAGATTTCACCGGCGATGCCAATGTTGACCTGCTCGACTTTGCCGTACTGGCAGAGAACTGGCTTATGTCTGAGATGCCTCAGTAATTTGCCATTGAGTACAGTTAACTGAATCTGTAATTATGCCAGGTCGGGCTTTATGCCCGGCCTGGTGTTTTCTTTTTGATTTTGAAAACTGAATACATTAGAATTTGATATATCTATGAGATATAGTTCAACTTTTCACAGCTATACTCTGTTTCGCAGAGTGTTACTGTAAGAGGTTGAAAAGAAAACACAAACCAAGAGGGCACGCAACTATGAAGTTTCATAAGAATGCTAAGAAGAGTAATAGTCGTCATTTGTTATTATCCCTGTTTCTGGGGGCTTGTACTACTATGCCGGTTCTGGCCCAGGAGCAGCCGGGCCCAGACCTTTCAACTGAGAAAGTGCTTTATGCTGTTGGCACTGCCCATCTCGACACTCAATGGAACTGGACTATTCAGACCACTATAAACGATTATCTGAAAAAGACACTTAACGACAATTTCAGTCGTTTTGCCGCTTATCCCAATTATGTATTCAGTTTCGAGGGTTCTTTCCGCTATATGCTCATGAAGGAATATTACCCCGATCTTTATGCTACAATGAGCGATTATATCGCTCAGGGCCGCTGGCGTGTTGCCGGCAGTACGGTCGAGCAGGGCGATATGAATGTTGTCTCTCCTGAATCAATGATCCGTCAGACCCTCTTAGGTAATAACTATTTTGAAGATGAATTTGGCAAACGAAGCACTGATATTTTCTTGCCTGACTGCTTTGGCTTTTCTTATACTATGCCTACCTGGATGACTCATTGCGGCCTGAACGGTTTTTCTTCGCAAAAACTTTCCTGGGGCGGTTCTGTGCCAGCTCCCTTTAATATTGGTGTCTGGCAAGGGCCGGATGGCTCTTCTGTAATTGCTGCCCTGAACCCCGGTGCTTATGTCAGCAGTATAAGTTCAGACCTGAGCAATGATAGCGGCTGGCTGGACCGTATTAATGCCAATGGTGCATCAGGTGGTGTCTTTGCCGATTATATGTATCATGGTACCGGCGATACCGGCGGCGCTCCATCAACCGGTTCATGCAGTTGGCTGGAGCAAAGCATTGCCGGCGGCGGCCCGGTCAAAGTCATCAGTGCCGGTTCTGATGATCTCTATAATCATATTACCCCAGCTCAGAAAGCCGCAATGCCGGTCTATAATGGCGAGTTGCTTATGCGTACACACGGTACCGGCTGTTATACCTCGCAGGCAGCGATGAAACGCTGGAATCGCCAGAACGAACTGCTCGCTGATTCTGCTGAACGAATTGCAGTACTGGCTGATCATTTTGGTGCCGGTTCTTATCCGCAAAGCACCTTAGACGCCGCCTGGACCCGCTTTCTCTGGCATACTTTCCATGATGACCTGACCGGAACCAGCATTCCCGCAGCATACAAATTCTCCTGGAATGATGAAATACTTTCCTTAAATCAGTTCGCTTCTATTTTGACCGATTCTTTAGGTGGTGTCATACAGGGGCTCGATACCCAGGTTACTGGTCAGGCGGTAGTAGTTTACAATCCGCTGGCTATCAGTCGTCAGGATATAGTTGAAGCCACAGTTAAGTATGATAATGCACTGCCGGACAATATTGCT
>JAFGDI010000052.1 GCA_016932145.1 Sedimentisphaerales bacterium | reverse complement strand
TATAAATGGCAAAGTATTATAGCTGTCAGGAAGATTTATGGACATATTTATTAATGATGAGCCAGTAGAGCTGGAATATGAGGCGGGAAAGCCTCTCTCTGAGATATTGATGCTCGTTCAGGATAATTGTTTCGAGCCAGGTATGATAGTAACAGCTATTTTACTGGATGGTGAGATGTTAGAGCCCCAGCGTCTGGCTGAGCTAAAAAGTCAGCCGGCGAGTGATTTTACGGAATTGAACTTTGTTGTTCGTCCAGCCAACGCATTTGCTGCTGAAGGTTTGATAACAGTTTGTGGCCATCTGGATCATAGCATTGCCTTGCGAAGTGAGCTGGTAGAGGCATTGCAACAGGGCAATACTCGAGTGGCAATGCAGAAGCTCAACGATTATGTGAAATTCTGGTCAGGTTTACAGTCAACGCTTGCGAGTGCTTGCCGGTTGGTTAGTGTTGATGTTGAGAAGCTGGAAGTTGTAGATGAAGATCAGGATGCGACTCTGGTGGTAATGGATCATATAACCAGCTTATCAGAGCAGTTATCAGAGGTTAAATCTGCCCTGGAATCAGGCGACATGGTATTGCTCGGTGATATAATAGAATATGAGTTTTCGGATCTTACTGCCAGATGGCGTAATTTATTGCATAAGATGGCATTGCAATTTGACCCGAATTTGGAATGAACAGAATGAAAATAGAGTCTCTCAGGGGTAAATTCATAGTTATAGATGGTCCGGATGGTGCGGGCAAGAGTACACAAGCCCAGATGTTGGTGCAATATTTGCATGACAATGGTCTGGAGGCGGAATTAGTGCGTGACCCGGGCGGAACTGCGATCGGAGAGAAGATTCGCGCTATATTACTGGATAATGCCAATGTGGCTATGAGTGTTCGTTGTGAAACGCTGCTATATATGGCCAGTCGAGCCCAGTTATACCATGAAAAGATCGCCCCGGCATTAGCCGCCGGGATGTGCGTCATTTCAGATCGGTGGGTGTCAAGTACCTATGCCTATCAGGCAATTGCCGGTGAAGATGGTTCCGAGCTGGTTTTGACACTGGCAGAGGCGGCTTTGGAGCGGCCCTGGCCAGACCGGACTATATTATTGGACCTGCCTTCTGAGCTGGGACTGGCAAGAGTGGGCAAAGAGCGGGATCGCATGGAGAGCAAATCACTGGAGTTTCACCGTGCGGTCCGTCAGGCATATCTCGACCTGGCCGGCAGTCGAGAAGATTTCAAGGTATTGAGTGCCTCTGGTTCGGTAGCTGATATACATCGCGATATTCTGAATTGTTTATGCGAGTGATATGAGTGTAATGCGTCAGAACTGGGCCTACCTTAACTGACAGAGTGTAGTTGGGTGTTTACCATCTGAGGTCCTATAACTTTTGCGTGAAAAAAAATATATTATTGCGGACGCTTAGTATCTGGTTATCCTGGTTTTGCAGTTGGTGGTGGGTGGAGAATAACTGTTTTATTTACAGATAGTTATTCATTGTTTTTAAAAAAAGGGATGTTTTTCTTGATCTGGAGTAAATAAAACAGGGGCCATAGCTTAAAAAAGGCAGATTATAAGTTATATGTCAGGCTATTTAAACCGATACCTTACTTGTAGTAATGGAAACTATATATAGTTAAGGCCTGAAAGACAGATGATAAGAAAAAAGATCCTTTATACAAGATTGGCGATAATAGTCGTGGCATTAAGCCTGGTAGTATGGCATATGGCCGGCGGAGTAAGTCATATCACAGGAGATAGTGGTATGACTCTGGCAGATCGTTCAAATCGATTCCTTGATCTCAGTCTGGAAGATCTCTTAAAAATAGAGGTGGTATCAGGAGAAGGCACTTTGCGTCATTCGTGGCTGGAAGGCTATAAAGGTTCTTTACTGGTTTCAGGTTCAGACAAGATAAGGGTTTATGCTTCTGAAAGAATAAGCAGTCAGATGATGCCAGGTGATAATGCAGTATGTTAGGAACAAAATAATAGTAGTAGCATTAAGCCTGCTGCTATGTGCCATTCCAGCTATCGGGCAGGAGAGTTTTGCTGCCGGTGATAAGGAAAAGGAATATAAAGTTAAAGCGGCCTTTGTCTATAATTTTATGAAATTCATAGATTGGGAAGGCATGGCTATATCTGGCTTTAAGGACAAGCCAGATATAGGTTTAGGGATAGTTGGTGATGACCCATTCGACGGCGGTCTGGAGGCACTCAAGAGCAAGACAATTGGTGATAAGAAGATAACTGTATATTATTTCAGTTTTGATTCATTAGCGGACGAAGCGGGGAGTAAGCAACTTTCCAGTTGCAATGTAGTATTTATAAGCAAGTCAGAACAGAAGCATTATGCCGAGATAACAGGCAAAATAGCTGACAGTAATGTTCTGACGATAGGCGATGAGGACAGTTTTGCTAATTCCTGTGGAGTGATAAGTTTTGATATTGAAAAAGGTAAAGTCTGTTTTGATATCAATCTTAATAATGCCAAAAAGTCAGGAATAAAGATCGATGTTAAACTACTTAAATTGGCGCGTAAGGTCTATAAGGATTAATAATGTGCCGGCAGGAAAGTAATTATGGTTTCAGGAACGATTAAGAGTAAACTGATAAAGATAATAGTAGGCGTATCGCTGATATGCCTGGTTGTTTCCAGTTTATGCTTTTTGCTGTGGTTTTCCTATATTTTTAAGGAGAACCTGGTAAAGACGCTGGAGGTGCAGGCGCACATTACTGCGGAGAATTGCAGTGCAGCCCTGGCCTTTGAAGATAAAGATGAGGCTGCCAGTGTATTATCTGCCTTGCGTCATAATAAGGAGATCGTGAGCTGTATATTATTTGATAAAGCTCATGAGTTCTTTGCCGCGTATCCGGCTGATACCCCTGCGGATTTTAATGGCGAAGATTATTGTGTTATTAAGTATATGGTGAATCTGGAGGGGGAGCATCTGGGTGAGCTTACCATTTTTGGTTCCTATAGTAAGTTTTATTCAACTATATATTATGGTGCGGCATTAGTATGTGTTATGTCGGTATTTTGCTTTTTCCTTTCGCTTTTATTAGGCGGTAAGATGCAAAAGCTGATTTCAGTGCCGATCTTGAAGCTCAAAGATGTTACATACGAGATAACCCAGAGCAAGGATTATTCTACGCGTATTGAAGTGATAAGTGATGATGAGGTAGGCTCACTGGCAGGTGCGTTTAATGAGATGCTTATGCAGATCCAGGATCGTGACCGGGAGTTACAGGTGTATAATAAGGAGCTGGAGGGCAAGGTAGAAGAGCGAACTCGTGAGCTGGAAGAGTCGATGCACAAGGCTCAGGATCTGGCAGATAAAGCCCAGATAGCCAATCGGGCCAAGAGTGAGTTTCTGGCTAATATGAGTCATGAGCTGCGTACCCCGATGAATGCGATAATTGGTTTTACCTCTGTAATACTATGTGAAGAGATATCTCCGCAACATCGTCAATATATGATGACAATAGACAGCAGTGCGCGAAATCTGTTGAAAATATTGAATGACATACTAGACTTTTCCAAGATCGAAGCCGGTCGTCTTGATATTGAAGCTATACCATTCAGTCTGCTGCATGTGATGGAAGAGATAAGGTCGGAGATGAACCCGCTGGCGGTTGATCGAGGCATAACTCTGGAAGTATCATGTGACAAGCAGGTACCAGTTGCCCAGATAGGAGACCCATTGCGTCTGAAGCAATGTCTGGTGAATCTGATAGGCAATGCAATTAAGTTTACGCATGAAGGTACGGTCAGTCTGAATGTTGTTTTTGAGCCGGATAGCAGTAATAAAATGCTTCGCTTTGAAGTGAAGGATACTGGTATTGGTATTCCTGAGGATAAGCTCAAGCTGATCTTTGAGGCGTTTTCACAGGCAGATGGCAGTACCAGCAGGAAATATGGTGGTACAGGTCTGGGCTTGTCGATCACGCGTAACCTGGTGAAACTGATGAATGGCCGGCTGGCACTGGAAAGTGAATTTGGCGTTGGCAGTGCATTTTCTATTATAATGCCTTCCAGACCATGCACAACTGAAGAAAAGTCTGAGGGCCTGGATGAACCTGTTGTTAAAGCAGAAAAGCTCACAGAGCAGGGCGAAGAACATACTTACGAAGGAGCGAAAATCCTGATAGCGGAAGATAATATTTCTAATCAGGAGTTGTTGAAAACATTTTTATCTAAAACCAAAATAAAATATGAAATAGCACCTAATGGCCTTGATGCCGTTAATAAATGGCAGACAAGCAAAGATTATGACATGATATTTATGGATATTCAGATGCCGATAATGAACGGCTATGAAGCGGTGATCGAGCTGAGGAAAATTGGTTGCACAGTGCCGATCGTGGCTTTAACCGCTAATGCTATGCAAAGAGATGTGCAGCAATGTCTGGCGGTAGGTTGTGATTGTCATGTGGCCAAGCCATTAGATCGTGATACATTTTTGTCAGTATTGAAAAAGTATCTTACCTCGGTTAACGCCGGGGCAGGTGAGAGTTGAGTAGTAAAAATGAGTTGTTATATTAGAGATAAGAAGAAGTTGGAAGGTGGCTTATTATGTGACTGCGCCGATAGCTGATTTTTCAGAGATGCGACACAGAGAAGTTTTTTTTGCGGATGTGAAGCAGATAAAAGCAAAATAAATGTTTGATTTTAGATTAATTACACGAAGTAATAAGCCGAAATAATAAATAATGAAGTCTGATAATAAAAAACGGAAGATACTTGCGATAGATGATAATCCGGTGAACCTTCAATTGTTGCAGGCCGTGATCAAGCGAGCCCAGGACATAGAGGTTATAGTGGAATCAGATGAGCGCAAGACAGTAGCTCGAGCTATCGAAGAGAGGCCCGACATTATTTTGCTGGATGTTATGATGCCGCAGATAGATGGCTTTGAAGTCTGTCATCTGCTCAAGCATAATGAATATACGGCGAATATACCTGTTATTTTTCTCACAGCTAATAGTCAGACTACCGCTCAGATAAGTGGTTATGCCAGCGGCGCGATCGACTACATTACCAAGCCGTTTGAGCCGGAGATATTAATGAGTAAGATCCGGGTGATACTCAATATGATAATTCATCTGGAAAATCTGCTGGAAGAGGCTAATACTGACAAGCTCACGGGCTTATATAATCGTCGCTACTTGCAGGAGGTACTTTCGCCCTCGGTGCGTGATGCCAATTTGCATGACTGCGATCTTTCCCTGATAATAATAGACATTGACTATTTTAAGAATATTAATGATACCTTTGGTCATCTTACTGGTGATCTGGTACTCAAGCGCATATCAGCCAAAGTGAAGGAAAATCTTTATGCTAACGATATAATGGTTCGATATGGCGGCGAGGAATTCCTGATAATCTTGAAAAATACCGAGATAAAGGTAGCCGAGGAGATAGCCCAGAAGTTGCGCAAGGTGGTAGAGGCTATAACCTGGGAATTTACTGTTGAGCCATTGGCGATAACGGCGAGTTTTGGTATTGCCAGTACCCGTACGGTGCAATCAGATGATAGTGAAGATCTGATAAGGGCGGCAGACAAAGCCTTATATGTAGCAAAAAATCGTGGTCGCAATCGGGTGGTATGCAATAATCAGATAATTGCCGAAGATGAAGAGCGGCTGGACGAGCAGCAGACTGCCAGTGAGTTGCGTAATAAGGTAAATGAATTAGCTGGTAAGCTCAAAGAGCAGGTATTTGAGGTATTGAAGGTTTTTGTAAAGACCCAGGAGATGCGATCGCCATATCTGGCCCAGCAGTCATGCAAGGTTGGCGGCTATGTTAAGAAGGTCGGAGCGCATATGGGTATATTTGAACGACACCTCGATATGATCTATAATGCGGCCATTTTGCATAATGTTGGTAAGTTATCATTGCCCGACAGTATAATTCAATGTGGTAATATATTAAGTGATAATGACCAGAAAATACTCAGGCAGCATCCGCGAATGGCGGCTGATATTCTGGGTGTTACTGAGCTGTTTCGTGATGAAAAAGAGATCGTACTGCATCATCAGGAATATTATGATGGTACGGGCTATCCGCGAGGTCTGTCTGGTCGCGAGATACCATTTGGAGCCCGTCTGCTGCTGGCAGCCGTTACCTGGGACGCGATTTTGAGCGGTCGTGGCTATAGAGAGCCCAAGAGTGTTGCAGAGGCAATGGAGATATTTAAGACCCTGTCAGGTACACAGCTTGACCCGCAGATAGTAGAGGCCTTTGTCGAGCTGGCAGAAACAGGCGAGCTCATCTGCAATGATGAGATGGCAATGTTCTGATCAGTCCGGGGCGGTACTTCAGTTTCCTACAATGAAATCAAATATATTGCCCAGCATGCTGGTTTCGGCCTGGTATATCTCGGTGTATTTGCACTGGGTGCAGGTTACAGTTGAGAATTTCTTATTCTGGATATCAAATATTTTGGAAAGCCCTCCGCCGGTAGCGGCAAATTTTCCCACTTCGTAATTAGTATTACCACACTTAATACATTGCCAATTCTTTTTTTCGCCACTCATTATTATTACCTCAATCCTTATACAATCTTGTCAGATTATCTTTATGTCCTTGCCTAACCGGACTTTCAGTCTGTATTTCAGTTGATGATTAACAGCTTACCTGGCTTATATTACCTTTGTTATATTTGTCTGACAATAAAAAAGTTGGATAATGTTGGATGGCAGCTACTTTTGTTATATTTTTTCATTTGTAATAGTCTGTTTGCGGGTTATAATGATATTCAGAAGGATCAGTTTCGCCTGAAGTCCTTATGTCTGGGGATTTTGGCCACTGTATAAATCTTGTTACAGGTGTAGTTATGACTGAATCACAGGTTAATGGCAAGGATGTCAGTTTGTCAGGAAACGGCAATGGCAATGGCGGTAAGTTTTTCTCTTCTTTTTTCACTTCTGGTAATGTACTCTGTCAGGCAGAGATATCCGATCGTGAAGATATAGTCATGCGTCTGTTGAAGTTGCTGGCTATGGAAAAAGGTATAGGTAATGTTCAGCAGGCATTTGATGCTATAATGGACAATGAGAAGATAATGCCATCGATAATGGTCCCTGGTCTGGCAGTTCCTCATGCACGCTTATCTGGTGTAGATAATATCACTGTGGCGGTCGCAACCAGTCGTAAGGGTTTTAGTTATGCTGACACTGTTGCAGAGCCTGTGCATGTGGTAGTACTTATCTTATCGCCAAAAACTGCGCCCGGCTCTCATTTGCAATCGTTAAGCTCTCTGGCCCGCATCTTTCGTGAGCCAGAAGCTGTGCGGGTGGTGAGTGATCTTGAAACAGCCGCTGATGTCTGGGAGTTTTTCCACTCTGGCGGTGTTTTGCTGCCTGAATATCTGCGTGTCAGAGATGTTATGAAGCCCGTTGAGGTGGTATTGCATGAAAATGATACACTGGCCAAAGCGATAGACCTTTTTGTCAAGTATGGTAGAATAGATCTGCCGGTAATTGATAATGAAAAAGAGCTTATCGGTGTGGTAACTTCTTATGAGCTATTGCGGGTATGTCTGCCTGATTATATACTCTGGATGGACGATCTTTCACCGATCCTGAAGTTTGAGCCTTTTGCCGAGGTATTGCGCAATGAGAGTCGTACCTGGCTGGTAGATATTATGACCAGTGATTATGCTACTTGTGAGATTGATAAGCCGGCGATCCAGGTGGCCAAAGAGTTCACTCGCTGGCGGGTTGATCATGCCTATGTGCTGGAAGGCAGGAAGCTGGTAGGTGTGGTATCGCTGGAAAACTTTCTCCGGCAGATATTGCGTGAATAGCAGTCATTTAGCGGCAGATTAAGTTATAGTGGTCATTAAAGCATTATCATTTTTAAGGTGTGCATATTATGTATGTAGATGCAGAGAGCAAAAAGGAAAGAATGAGTTTTATAATGCGCGGCATTGCTATGCTGCTGGTAAGTGCTTGCGTTGCCGCTCTTACTCATTCGCTGGGCCTTAATACTTCGCAGGTGTTGTCATGCGGTATATTCATAATGATCATTATGGCGACATTGCTTTTCTGGAAATTTCGCCTGGCTATTGCCTTTGTTGGTATTGGCCTGCTCATGGGTACAGGTGTTCTTGATCTGCCTACTTTCCTGCAAGAGTGTAAACTTGATGTTATCTTGTTTCTGGTTGGTATGATGGTAACGGTGGGCGTACTTAAAGAACTGGGCCTGTTTACCTGGATAATACAGTTAGTAATAAATTCCTCACACATGACCGGCCCTCGCTTTGTCGTTATTATTGTGTTGCTGGGTGCCTTAATGGGTTGTGTGGTTGATGAGGTAACTTCGATAGTCTTTGTGGTAACGCTCATATTTCAGGTATGTGATACGCTCAAAGTCCGTCCGATACCATTTGTAATGATCGCGGTAATGGGTACAAATGTAGGTTCGTGCGGTACTATGCTGGGTAATCCGGTTGGTATTCTTATTGGCCAGAGTGCTTTACCTCCACTGAGCTTTATCGATTTTCTCACCTGGTCTTTTCCTATAATGTTTGCTTCTTTGCTGACCACTCTGTTATTATTGTGCTGGTGGTTTCGAAATGACATAAGGCATTTTTCTGAGCGGCTGACCACCCGTCGGGAGATGGGCCTTGGTCTTGGCCCGATGGTTCAGGTGCCTTATCGTCGTGGTTTATTTGTGCTGATAGGTCTGATCGGTTTCATAGCTATGCATCATCAGATAGAACAGGCCCTGGGCTTAGCGCCAAATACGGTAATGATAGTAGCTCCCCTGGTAGTGGCAGGGTTACTTATGATCTGGCGGCATGAACGAGCCCGTCATTATATTGAGGCCGATGTTGAATGGTGGACCCTGCTGTTTTTTATGATG
>JAFGDI010000051.1 GCA_016932145.1 Sedimentisphaerales bacterium | reverse complement strand
CCACAGGTTTTCCACATGGCATTTTAGAGTGTGCAAAACTTGTGTTTGAAAAAAAAAAATTTACCGTAAAATCTTGTATTCATAAGTGTTTGAGTTTGTGGAAAAGTTAATGGAATTTTGCGATTGAATATTTTCTCTGGCGAGAATATTATTTTAAAGTCCAAGGTAAACATTTTTTCTGATGACCTTGAAATTTTCCTTAAAGGGAAACGCTTTTGAATGCAGACAATATATAGTCCGACAATAGCAGAATATGACGGACTGTTACAGTGTGTCTTTGCCGACATGCGGTGATGTTGTTAGAAGATTACGAAGGTGAGATGATAAAATGAGCAGAAAAGTTTACCGTCGCTCACCGAGACACCCCAAAGTATTGGAAAGTTAAATACAGATGCAGACTGAAGTCGAATGTCAATTGCTTGATGATCTCAGCGAGGCGATAGCCCGGCGAGTTGGCAAGCAAAAATACAAGATCTGGTTTAAGAACTCTGCACGCATAGACATCGAAGATGATTATGTAAAAATAGGAGTTCCAAACCAGTTCATCGCAAGCTGGATCGAAGGCAATTTCAACGAACAGATTATCAGCTCCGTAGAAGATGTATATAAATCTACCAAGAAGGCGATTTATTATATCCAGCCAGAATTATTCAATGGTGGTCGCAGACGCGTAACAGAACAGACCCCGGAACTGACTTCAATACAAGTCAATAAAGAAAAAATAGCCCAGAAGAGCGGTAAAAACGCACCCTTCCGGATGAATCTTAATGATTTTGTGGTAGGCCCTTCCAATCAAATGGCTTTCAATGCTTCCATGGCAGTAGTTGATCAGCCAGAAGCAAGATTCAACCCGTTGTTCATTCATGGCGATTGCGGCCTGGGCAAAACCCATCTGCTCCAGGGTATTTGCAATGCTATAAACATGCGTCGTCAGGATGCAACCTGCATCTATCTTTCTGGTGAAGAATTCACCAATCGCTTTGTCCTGGCCCTCAAAAGCGGCAAACTTGACCTGTTCCGCGGTCGTTTTCGCTCTTGCGATGTCCTGATAATCGACGATGTACACTTTCTGGCGAACAAGAAGGCCTCACAGGAAGAGTTTCTGCATACTTTTAACGCTATAGACGCCTGCGGCAAACAGCTCGTTCTGGCTTCAGATACGCACCCTAAAATGATGCAGGAATTTTCCGACAGTCTTACCAGTCGCTTTGTCTCTGGTATGGTCGTTAAAATAGACACTCCCAGTTACGAAACCCGCTGTGCTATTCTGATGAAGCGGGCGGAAAAGATGGAAAAGATAATACCTATGCCGGTGATCGAATATATTGCCGACAATATCAGGACAAATGTACGCGAACTGGAAGGTGCCCTGCTCAAAATTGCAGCTTATGCCGCTCTCTCACGCGAGCCAATTACCATGGCCCTGACACAGGAAGCCCTGCAAGGCCACATCTCCAACATAGACCCTATAGTAAGGGTTTCAGATATCGAGTCAAAGGTAGCCAAATTTTTTGCCCTTACCCCGGCTGATATTCGCTCGAATCGCAAAACCCGCACTGTAAGTCTGGCTCGCTCTCTGGCGATGTATCTCACCAGAAAGCATACAAATATGTCTTTCCCCGAAATCGGTCGCTACATGGGCAATAAGAACCATGCAACTGTGATCCTGGCCTGTCGCAAAATTGAAACCTATCTGGCAGATAATTCCAAGCCGCTGGCCTGGGACACAACAGAAGGCAAACAGGAAATGTACCTGAAACAGTTGTTAGATAAACTTGAAGAATCGATCAAATAATAAGCATTTGTAACCGGAACGGTTTCAAACCTTTTGCGTATAAAACTGTCAGGATGCCTGATGACAGAATAGTAATTTCAGATAGAAACAACCATCGCATCCAGTTTCTTAGTCAGGATAATTTTAGTCCATTATTTGCGTTTGGTAGTATAGGTTCAGGTCATGAACAATTTAATCTGCCCTTAGATGTATGGTATGACAGCTATTATGACCATCTCTTTGTTGCCGATAAGGGTAATAACCGGGTTAAGGTTCTGGAAGTTCAGGGTGATAGTCTGAGATACTTGAAAGAAATAGATTCTATTTGTTTATCCAGTCCCTCGTCAGTTGCTAGTATTAATACTAATGGTATAGATTATGTCTATATAGCCGATACCGGTAATGGTCGGGTGGTAAAGGTCAAGGTTGATTATAATTCAGCGACAGATCATCCTTTATTTGTCTGGGAGCAGTATAAAAATGCCCTGCGGGCTGATGATATTGAATCTGCCGTGCAATTTATCAATCAGACATCTCAGGACATTTACAGAGAAATTCTGCTATCCTTACAACCATATTTCACGGAATATATAACAGGAATGGGCCAGATGGAATTTGAATATCAGCATGAAACCGATGCTCTCTATGAGATGTTGCATGATGAAGGTGGTGTTATGGTGGCATTTCCGGTGTATTTTGTCAGAGATATTAACGGTGCTTGGAAAATAGAAAAGTATTGACAGGTGAATTTATGAAGATCAATAAAAAGTATATTAAGCGTGTTATCTGGCTGGCTCCGTTGATTATATATTTAATCCTGCTCTATAACTGGAACTTTACCGGCTCAAGATGGGGCAAGGTTGTTGATGCCGCAACGGGCAAACCAATCGAAGGAGCGGTGGTTTGTATGCGGTGGTTCAGGCCGCAATTCTTTGGAATATGTGGAGGACATGAAGCAGCTATTTACGAGACACTTACAAACAAAAATGGTGAATATTATATCCCCAATCAGTTATGTGATAATTTTGTCTGGTTAGGTGTTTTTGAGGGATACGATCATGAGATTGTTCTTGTTTATAAAGATGGTTACTGTGCATATAAAGTTGATGAATATGGCGAAGTAATAATATTTGGTGCAGAAGTACTTGGGGAGATTTATCGTTCAAAAGGAAATCTGGTCAAACTGCAGCCTTTTCATGGTTCGCATGCAGAACATAGAAATTGGATTGTAGTGAGTTATAGAATATATGATTGGCCTAAGCAATTAATTGAGAAAGAACTTGAGGCTGAAATAAAGCGTGCTAAAAATGAGCGTTATTAACATGTTAATGTGGCGTTGAGGATGTAAATGAAAAATTACTTAATATATTTATCGTTACTTTTTTTATTATCTTTTTGTGGTACTGCTTATTCGTGGGATAATAGTATTGTGCATCCCGCATTAACCGAGGAAGCTATTGGTAAAAGCGTACTGGCAAATGGATTTTTACAGTCTGAACTTGATTTTAATGAGGGATTGTCTGGAAAAAGCGAATTGACCGAGGGATTGGAAGCAAATATTGATTTAAGGGTGTCATTTGAGACTAATAAGAATCACAAACCCCTTGAATGGAAAAAAGATGTTTCTAAGAGCTATAAGCAATGGTTAGTAAATGGTAGTATATATGAAGATCAATAAAAAATATATCAAGCGTGGCATTCCGCTAACTCTATTGTTTATATATGTAATCTTACTCTATAACTGGAATTTTACCGGCTCAAGATGGGGGAAGGTTGTTGATGCAGCAACGGGCGAACCAATCAAAGGAGCGGTGGTTTGCATGCGATGGATTACTGCAGGCTCGTGGCCATTAGGTGGTGGTTCTGAAGTTGCCAGTTACGAAACACTCACAGATAAAGAAGGTAATTACTATGTACCAAATCAACGATATAGTCAGTTTTTTTTATTTAGTATTTTAACTGGTGTTGATCCGGAGAGAGTTGTTATCTACAAAAGTGGATATTGTGGATATAAAGCGGAACATAATATAGGAAATATGTTTGATACGATAGGTTTTAAGCCATATAAAAGGAAAGGGAATGTAGTTAAATTGGATATTTTCCACGGAGACTATGAAGATGTAAGTTTTTGGTTTTATGGACATAGCTGGCCAAACGGTTTGTTTGAAAATGAAATGAAATCTGAAAAATATGGTGATTATAACTAAAATAAAAAAAGGCTGGAAATTTACTTCCAGCCTTTTTCATTATGTTAAGTATGTCTTAAAACTTATTCATTTGTCGCTTCCGGTTCAGCTCCGGGAGCCTGCGGTTCGACAGGTGTCTCGGTGTCAGGCTCCTGACTTTCGTCAGCCTTTTCCACTCTGGCAACCGCCACAACGCTATCACTTTCGTCCAGACGAATAAGTTTAACACCCTGAGTATTGCGGCCAATATCTCTCAGAGCATCGAGCCCGGTACGCATAACAATGCCGCGTGAGCTGATGATCATAATATCATCATCATCAGAAACAGCCTTAAGGGCTACAACCTTGCCATTTCTCTCGCTGCACTTAATATTGATCAGGCCGCTGCCGCCGCGTCCCTGGGTACGATAGTCTTCCAGAGCGGTCTTTTTGCCAAAACCATTTTCGCAAATAGTAAGCAGGCTAGGACCTGTGCCGGTTGTGACCATATCAACAACATGATCGTCTTCTTTGAGTCTGATACCTCTGACACCGCGGGTGGTTCTGCCCATTTCACGAACATCAGATTCATTAAAGCGGATCGACATGCCGTTAGTTGTACCCAATACGATATCTTCGCCGCCAGAGATTATTCTGGTACCGATCAGGGCATCGCCTTCTTCCAGAATAATAGCATTTACGCCTGCCTTACGAATATTGCCATAGGCACTCAGAGCTGTCTTTTTCACATAGCCCATACGGGTAGCAAAAACAACGAATCCTTCGTCAAAATTCTTAACTGGCAGGATCTCGGCCATTTTCTCGCCTTCTTCCAATTCCAGCAGATTTGCCAGATTGCGGCCGCTGCTCTGACGCGACATTGATGGTATATTATATACCCTGAGCCAATGACAACGCCCCTTATTAGTGAAACAGCAGAGATAATCATGAGTACTGGCCACAAAAAGATGCTCGACAAAGTCGCCATCTTTAACATTGCCGCCAGTTATACCACGACCGCCACGACCCTGCGTGCGATAGGTATCGATAGGCATGCGTTTGATATAACCATTGTGAGTGATAGTTACTACTACATCCTCATCAACGATAAGGTCTTCTATCTCAAATTCAGTATCGTTATCGCTCAAAATAGTGCGACGAGGAGTACTGTACTTTTCCTTCATCTCCTGCAAGTCTTGACGGATAATATCCATAAGCAGGTCTTCGTTGCCCAATATAGCTTCATAGCCAGATATCTCATCTAAAAGACCGGCAAATTCACTGGCAAGCTTTTCGACTTCCAGGCCGGTAAGACGCTGCAACTGCATTGACAAAATTGCATCAGCCTGCGGACCACTGAGATATTGATTTATTGTGGAACGCTCGTGGATAAAGCTCTCAGGCAACATTTTAGCCAGAGTAGCATGCTCGACCAGCCGCAAAGCCTTGGCCATAAGGTTCTTTTTGGCCTCTGACGGGTTGGCCGATTTCTTGATCAGCTCTATTATCTCATCAATATCGCTCAGAGCAAGCAGCAGGCCCTCAATAATATGAGCACGGGTGCGCGCCTTACGCAGCAGATATTTGGTCCGGCGGGTTATAACATCTTTACGATGCTCTATGTAAAGACGCAACAGGTCTAAAATACCTAATGTCTGAGGACGACCCTTGACCAGAGCTATATTTATCACACTAAATGAACTCTGGAGCTGGGTGTATTTGTAGAGCTGGTTAATTACAATATCGGAATCGGCATCTTTACGCAACTCAACTACAATACGCAAACCATTACGGTCAGACTCATCGCGAACATCAGAGATTTCCGGGATAAGACCTTCTGTAACACATTCGGCGATCTTGGTAACTATATTGCTCTTGATAACCTGATATGGTATCTCTTCTATTATTATAACGCTCTTACGCGGCTTTTCTTCCACGCGCATACGGGCACGAAGCGTCAGCAGGCCCCTGCCTGTCTTATAGCCATCTATTATGCCCTTACGGCCGCAGATTATACCGCCAGTGGGGAAATCCGGAGCCGGCATAACTTCCAGAATGTCAGCTAAACTAACATTGGGATTGTCAACCATACGGATCAGGGCATCGCAAACCTCACTGGGGTTATGCGGTGCCATACTGGTTGCCATACCTACAGCAATACCTGTTGAACCATTTATCAGCAAATTCGGGAACTTACTGGGCAATACCGTCGGCTCTGTCGTGGTCTCATCGTAGTTCATTACGAAATCAACCGTTTCCCGTTTAAGGTCAACGAGCATATCAGCAGCAGCAGCGGTCATTCTGGCCTCTGTATAACGCATAGCAGCCGGCGGATCTCCATCGATAGAGCCAAAGTTTCCCTGGGGATCTATAAGCGTCTGACTCATATTCCATTTCTGGCCCATTCGAACCAGAGTAGGATACACTACAGCCTCACCATGCGGATGGTAATTACCGCTGGTATCACCGGCGATCTTGGCACATTTTCTGTGCTTGGAACGCGGACCGAGGTTCAAATCGTTCATTGCTACCAGAATACGGCGCTGCGAAGGTTTAAGGCCATCACGCACATCAGGCAAAGCGCGACTGACTATAACGCTCATTGCGTAGTTCAGGTATGAATCTTTTAGCTCGTCCAGAATAGACTGATCTTCGATCAACCCGGCATAATGTTCGCCGGTGATATCATTATCAGCATCCGGCACATTTTCGGGTACATTTTCGTTTATTTCATCTGCCATAATTGTCTCTTGTCGTAATTACTTAATCACAATACATCTAGTCGCGTAATTATACCACAAGACACCGCCTAGGGCAATGTTTTTCTCTCGCATATTATTATCTTTAACCGAGCTGTAAATATAGAATAAAAAAGAATTTACAGCATAAATTTCGATACTGCCACTCCGCAAAGCAACATTCTGACGATTACCCAGCTTATCATAGTTAAACACCTCGGTATCCGAAGCATTACCGAAATATTCCACGCCCGTCAGCCGGTCCAGGCCATCATAACCATACGAATTAGCCGGGGCGGCGGTTTTATGGGCAAATGTCTGGCTGGTTATGTTGTTATCACTATCGAAGTCATAGCCAAACTGAGTAACCTGTGAATTATTGGGGTCATTAGGATCGTTACGCCAGGCATGCATATCACGCAACCGGCTTAACTGGTCGTAACCATAATCCTGCTCAAGAGCAACCTGCGGATATGCCCGCCCCAGCGGATATTTACCCGCATAAGCATAATCCGCCAGCGTTTCTCCCTCACGAGCAATCCTGTCAACCTGACCAGAGGCCATATAACTGTAGTCCAGAGCAAAAATATCCTCCGGAGCCGTTCCCGCCAGATGCGGATAGGCAATATTAGCCGCCTTACCCCGACCACTGCGGCCAAAGTCGGTTATATACTCAGAGCCACCGGCTATAACCTGCCTGCTCTGCACCATATAGCCCAGATCATTATATGCAAATGTGACCTTGCTGGTATAGTCAGTATCAGATTCCTTACCCTTTTCCGCGGTAAGCATATTACCCAGAGCATCATAGCTGAACAGCTCCACAATATAAGCATTAGGATCGCCGGGTATATTAGGATCGTCCAGCGGGTTATTCGGGTCATCCTGAGTTGATACCTTGCTGTAAATCTGGCCAACGGCGTTGTAATCATACCAGGTAACCCAGCCCCGGCGGTCAATTCGGGTCGTCGGCTTGCCTTTGGCTGCCGGATCCTTATAAAAATAGCGGATCTGCGTTAAATCCGGGTAAATGATCTTTGTTACCTCACCAGCAGGCGTATATTGATATTGCGTCACCTGATTCGTATTTAACATAACCATAAGCGAAAAGGAACTTGTTCCATTTAATTTCCCCTCTCCCCAAAATATTCTTCAAAACTCTTTAGTTTAAGCGTAATTGCTTCCTCTCCAGGTAATAAAGTCTCTATTGCAATACAACTAACTCCATTCACATCTTGCATTACTGTAAAGTTGAGAGTGTCGAGTGGAAGCCAACCAGTATTAAATTCGCCCTTTTCATTCGAAAATACTCCACAAACCCAATCGCCATTTTTACTTAAGTTTATTCGGACATATTGACCTGCAACTGGTTTATTATCCTTATCTACTACTTTACCCGTTATCGGCTCTCTGAACTCTGGTAACTCAAATCTTTCTTTCAATTCTCCCTTAGCACTTCTTGTATTACAAACTGTTCTTTGACACAAAACCGTATCTTCATGCAAAATTGTTAGCAATAAACAATTAGCACTTGGCAGTCCAGAAAAAGTAATTCTCCCTGTGTGATCTAACTTTTCTTTCCTTAAGAAAAGTTCTCCATTCAGGGTGTTTTTTAAAGCGTCCTGATCGAATATTAAATCAACACGAACGAACAAACCTGCCAATCGGTCAAATTGTCCAGCAACTTCGCAAGTAAGTGACAAATTATTTGGTTGTAATACTATATCCTTACTTAGTTCACTACCCGAAAATTTTTCAATGGCGCACATACTACCATCACTTGACCTTATCCAAAAGTATAAGGGAAATATATCTTCAAATCCAGTTTCTTCATAACTGACAAAATAATATCCGTTGGCATCAGATTTTGCAATTATCTTATTCGGATCATCACCCCCGTGCTTTGACGATACAAAACCAATAGTAGCATTGGGACACTTATTGTTATTACAATCCTGTACGAAGCCTTTAACAGAAAAGATAAATTTCTTTTCTCTGACATCTACTCCCTGTATATTCAACACCCGACCATCGTCCAGTGGCTCAATAATAGTGTCAGAATACAGATTGTATGTTAGTAAACAAATAATAATTAAAAGTCTCATATATGCTCCACTTTTGATCAATTAGTATGATGCTTGATTAACTTCCCATGGTTTACTTTGAAATACTTGAAATGTTCCTAATTTGAAAGGTATAGTTTTTTTCAACTCTTCTTTTTTAATATAGCTATTTCCATTTTTTGAACAAGTGATTTCATAATCCCCTATAGTTTGCATTATATCGTAAGTTGAGATCTCAAGTGTTGTACTCATCGTTTGGCTATCAAACTCAAAATATGGGTACAATGGCGACATTATGACATATGGAGAGCCAATTCTTTTTAACACTTTGAATACCCCACAACTAGTACATGTAAAATCGTCTTGAATTCCAGAACACAATGAGACATCGAGTATTCGCATACCACACAATTTACGATCGTTGTTTTTATCACCTGAGGTTGCACAACCTATCGCACACATAGCAGCATTTCCAAGTACATTTTTAATTACACCACCAGCACCAGGCTCGCCTTCACTAACATTTGAGGGATCCAGACTAAGCATACATTCAGAAAAACAACTTCCAAAAGTTAAACCATATTTATCGATCAAAATAACTGGCATATTCTTTACATATCCATATACATTTATCCCATCCCTATACTGCCCAAGCGGACTATAGCGATTCATATAAGCATTCGGCACAATCCCCAGCGGGTCAATGCTCAGCATTCTGCCAAATGCCGGGTAATACCATCTATTCTTATAATAGCAAAGCTCCAGATTGCCATTATCGAAGTATTCCACACGCTG
>JAFGDI010000050.1 GCA_016932145.1 Sedimentisphaerales bacterium | reverse complement strand
ACTGCTGCTTTTGCTGTTGCTGGCGGCGGTACTGATTTATGGTCTGGTGCGTGCCCCGAAAAAGACTCTCACCGTTGTCAGCGTTCTGCTGATCGCCCTTGTGCTGGTCGCGGGTATCAGGCTGGTTCTGCACCGGCAGGGGATTGAGCTCTCGGGCGGGATCATGTCACCGGGCATAAAGGTTACTGTTTCGGGGGACGATCTCCCGGCAGTGTCTGCCCCGGCCCCCGCAGTTGAGACTGAGGTAATGCAGAATATCTGGCAGGAGAAACTCGAACTGGAACTGAGGCCGGATAAATACTCTTCGGCGGTCAATGCCCTCAATGCGGCGATGAAGGATATTGCCGGGCATGAGTATCTTAATCCGCAGGTATCGGCCACCGCTCAGGCCGCCGCTGATTCACCTGCTGCCTCGATGCTCATGAACCCGGAAAAGAAGCTGTTTATCTGCGATGTAACCCCCGGGCGATTTACGGCTCAGGAGCTGCAAAATGCCGTTGATGTGTTTAAGGATAACCATAAGGGTGCAGTGCGTCTGGCGGTTTCAGTGATCGGCCAGGATAAACTGGCAGAAATAGCCGCACTTGACCCTCAGCCTTTTGTTATCAGGATAGCTTGTGAGTCTGAGACTATCACCAAAGCATATTCTCTGAATAAGCCCGAAAACAGTAATGTTGAAATTATGGGCACTGGCAGTGTCGCTATAGAAAATGGCCTGGTAAGCCTGATACTTTCCGGTCCGCAGGGGGCAGAGCACTCAGATACCCGGCAATATACTCAGGCCGACTGGATGACCGATCTGGCGGGCTATACCCGAAATATGAGTGCTTCGAGTGTGGTAGTTACCGGTGCTTCGGAGCCTGCCTGTATCAGTGCCGAAAGGGCTCGCCAGCAGGCAGTGGAGGCTTTGGCGGCCAACTTTAATAAGGCTATGGCACAGGGTGAGCTGCTTAACGCCGGAGTTGTTCAGGAAAACGAGCTTATGCGTGATATTTTCATTCAGCAGCTCTCTACCAGTCAGGGCATCGTCTGGCGGGCCAGAGCTCTGGGAGTAGCTGATATCTCGAAACTGCGGCTTATCAGTGAGACAGCCAGGGATATCTTCCAGCAGAGCCAGATACAAAGGCAGGTGCATGAAAAAGAAAGCCTGCTCCAGATTTTAACCAGCTTATTTTATATTCTGCTGGGTATAACCGGTACATGGTTCCTTGCCGATTATGTTACCAGAGGTTATTATCGTGGACGGATCATTATTGCTCTGGTAATATTGCTGATCGTAGTGATAATTATGCTGTGCCAAAGCTGAGCGACCCGCGGTGGCCTGGGCTTTGGAAAAACATTTAAGCCCCGGTTAATGCGGACAAAGGTGCTCAGATGAATAAATGCCAGACAGTTTATATTTCCAGCTTTATAGTGGTTATTATATTGTGTTTCCAGTTGTCAGGTCAGGGGCAATCATCTCCTTATGGTGTCTGTGCCCATATCTCACGCAGCAGTGATCATGGTCTGGCAATGGCCGAATGTCAACTGGTGCGGCAGGGCAATATGGCCTGGGTGCGAACAGACTTTGACTGGACTACGGTTGAGCCATCGCAGAGTCAGTGGGATTTTTCTTATATTGATGAAACTCTGGCCCAGGCTCAGACGCAGGGCGTTAATATCCTGCCGATACTCTGTTATGATGTTCCCTGGGCACGACCGGCATATAAGCACATGGATCAATGGCTCGAATATGTTGAACGCACAGTCAGTCGCTATAAAGACTCGCTGGGTTATTGGGAAATCTGGAATGAGCAGAATCTCGCAGGGTTCTGGCACGATATGCCCAATCCGGAAGATTATGCCGGTCTGCTTGTGCAAACCTATAAGCTGATCAAGAAAATAGACCCTGATCTGCAGGTAGTTATTGGCGGTCTGGCCGGTGTGCCGCTGGATTATATTGAAGGAGTATATCAAGCTGGTGCTAAAGACTATTTTGATATCATGGCCGTTCATCCTTATCGTTACCCCGGCACGCCTGAACGGACGGGCCTTGCCGCTGAAATCGCCAGACTCAAAGCGCTCATGGCAAAATATGATGATGATGCCAAAAGTGTATGGATAACTGAGGTCGGCTGGCCGACACATATCAGTCGGAGCACGCTTTTGCCGGGAATTATCAGATCCGGCCTGCTGGTAGCCCGTCCCGGTCAGCAAAGCTGGAAATTGGCGATCGTTAATGAGCCTGATTTTCCTGTTGCTACACAACTGTCACCTGAACAGCTCACTGAGATTTTGCCTGACTTTGACCTTAAGGTCGAGCAGCTTGACTTTGCCGATTTTCAGACTATAACAGCTCATAACTACGATGCAGTTATAATGCCTGCCTCTGAGGCTTTGGCTGTTGAGTTGTTTGAATCACTGGAGAAATATATCGCCGGCGGCGGTATAGCCATTTTTTCTCAGGGCCTGCCCATGTATTATGCCGCTCAACGCCTTCCTGATGGCAACTGGCATAACAATCCGGCCGATAGCAACTGGCATGGTAGATTGCATTTCAGTTGGGAAGCATTCTGGACCAGAACCGGTGTGCCCGAAGAATGCTCCGAATTGATTATCGTGCCGCACTGTGCCGAGAGTATCAGGTTAAGTGGACATGATCCAATAGCCAGTCGATTCCTTACTTCTGCCAGATTGCAGCAGGGCGATAAATTCATTCCGCTTATCCAGGCTCGAAAGGACGATTACACCGGCACAATAGCTGGTGTATATCTCTTTGACAGTAAGCTAAAAGGGGCTCTGATAGTCTCAGCCTTTATGGAGTTTCATAATGGCGTATCTCTGGAACAACAGGCTCTTATGCTGCCTCGTGCCTGTATGTTGGCTCGTAATGCTGGCGTTGATCGTATCTTATGGTATAATTTACGGGCTAATGAAAACGACCCGTACTATAACGAAGATAATTTCGGTATTGTTCATAAGGACCTCAGTCCCAAGCCCGCTTATATTGCTTTTAAAAACCTTGCCAGCCTGGATATTGCCGATAGTGTCTATTCTGCCGAAAATGTATGTCAGGGAGATATTTATCGTATGGCATGGCAAAGACCAGATCAGAAAAAGGTTTTTGCTTTCTGGACTACCGGTAAGTCACGCAAGGTGAAATTATCAGGTGATAGCATGGTTGAATCTGTGGTAGATAATACTGGTAGTGTTATCTTATACGATGACCGGCCTGGATTATTTGAATTGAAGGTCTCGATATCGCCATTTTATGTTATTGGAACTGGTAATGTAGAGCTGGTCGTTGATTAATGCGATAAAGCTGATTGATAACTGTTAACAGTCGCGAGAATGAAATGACATATAAGATTATTGATAATATAGCTACGGCCGATATTGCTATTGAGATCGTATCTGAGAGCTTAGCCGGCGTTTTTGCTGATGCCGCTGAGGTGGTTCTGGACATAATGCTGGGAGATGCTGCCGGTCTGGAGCGATCTGTAAGCCATAAACTTGATATCTCCGCCGAAAGCAGTGAGATGCTCCTCTTTGATTTTATCGGTGAATTGCTCTTTTTGAAAGATGCCCGGGAACTGCTGTGTAAGCCGGCGAATATCACTGCTGATAATAATTCCGGCCAGTGGCATTTGTCCTGTGCACTCGAAGGCGAGCTTATCGATCGTGACCGTCATGATCTGCATGTCGATATTAAGGCTGTAACTCTGCATCAATTCAAATTGGAACAGATTGGTAATGAGTGGAAAGCCTTTATGATATTAGACTTATGATAGTCTTTGCCGCTAACTCTTTCCTTTGGCTTTGGGTTGGTTGTATTTATTGTCGGTTTAGTTATAACTATCGAAAAATAAAATTCACTCGTTCTGATTTTTTGGTTGATATTATCACCTATTATGTTAAAATTCTCTGTTTCTGAGTCACTGTCTTACACTGCCTTTTGCAGGCAGGTGAAAGCGAGTTGCTCTGGAAATACCGTAAGTTGCCTGATATTAAGTAGTAATGCTTGTTTTTGATTATAAACAGGAGTTTGAAATGTCAATTGATCGTTCTCTGAGAAGCAGTGCTTCACTGTCTCGCCATCGTAATGTTCTGACTCGTGCAGAGCGTGTTGCCAAGCTGGAAGATATTGGCAAGTGGGTTGAAGGCTCCAGCACTGTGATTGGTATGCCCAAGGTAGGCAATAAAAAGTCTGTTGGTGGTAAGAAAAAGAAAGTTAAGAAAGAAGAAGAAACCAAGAAGAAATAAGGTAGCAGGCTTTGATCTCTGTTATTCTGTGATGCAGATCTTATGCCGCTTGTTTTCTTGTGAAGTACGCAGAAATAAATTGGAAACATGCTCATTCGTGGGCATGTTTTTCCATGCGCAGAAATTGAATTTGGATTGCCAAAGGTGAAATTTATGGAAAAATATCTCTCAGACAGAATAAAAGGTATGGATGCCTCTGGTATCCGCAAAATATGGCAACTGGCCCAGAAGATGACCGATCCGGTCAATTTCAGTATTGGCGAGCCGGACTTTGATGTGCCAGAGCCAGTTAAAGAGGCCGCTATTGAGGCTATCCGTAATGGTCGCAATGGTTATACTCTTACTACCGGCCTTAATGATCTGCGTGCCAAGATCGCCGCTAAGGTTTCGGCTGACACCGGCTGGGATGATCCTCAGGTTATTGTAACTTGTGGCGTTAGTGGCTGTCTGATGCTGGCTCTCAATGCTCTGGTCAACCCCGGCGATGATGTGCTTATGCCTGATCCTTACTTTGTCATTTATGATCAGATGACTAAGATGCTGGGCGGTAACAGGGTATATATTGACACCTACCCTGATTTCAGACTTACCGGCGAACATGTGGCCAGAGCCGTTACCCCGGCCAGTAAGATACTATTTGTCAACTCGCCTTCTAATCCAAGCGGGGCGGTTTATAGCGAAGATGACCTTAAAAGTATTGCTCAGGAAGCTAAAAAGAATGATCTTATAGTCCTTTCTGATGAAATATACAGCGACTTCAGCTATGACTCAAAGGCACTCAGTATGGGTAGGTATTATGAAAATACTATAGTTATGGGCGGCTTTTCCAAGAGTCATGGTGCACCCGGCTGGCGTCTGGGTTATCTGGCAGCTCCTAAGCATATGGCCGCTATTTTTGATAAAATGGCAACTTTACAGCAATATACCATTGTGTGTGCCCCGCAGCCTTTCCAGGTTGCCGCTACGGTTGCAATTGATTACCCGGTCGATGATCTGGTTGCCAAATATAAGGCCAAAAGAGATATGATTTATGATGGTCTGGCAAAAGACTTTGGCCTTATTAAACCAGCCGGAGCCTTCTATGCTTTTGTCCCGGCACCAGGTGGTAATGCCACCGAATTTGTTATGAAGGCCATCGAAAATGATGTCCTCATCATTCCGGGGAATTGCTTCTCGCAGAAAGATACACACTTCCGTATCAGCTATGCAACTTCTGAAGATATGATCAAGAAGGGTATAGCCAGACTTAAAGACTTGCTCTAGTAAATATACCTGATGCCCCGGTATTTTGTTAAACAATTGGCATGAGGGTTGTATGATATAAATATTTATTTTTCACTTGAATTATATACTGTAAAAATACATAATATATTCTTACAATTTAATGATTGTACCGTTTTTGGATGTTTCGATTGAAAATCGCTAATTTGTCGCTGAAGCATCGGACTACGGCACTCTCAGGAACCATGTTTATACACAGAGGTTACTGAGGGTGCTATGTTCTGTTGTGTTCAGCAGGGTTCTAGCGAGCCTCAATCGTGCATAATGGCGTAGCGCCCTTGTTGGCCTCTGTTTTTTTATGCGCAGTGGGTTAATTGGGGTGGATTGCGTCGGTGATAGGCGTTGTTTTACAAAATAATGTTTTTT
>JAFGDI010000049.1 GCA_016932145.1 Sedimentisphaerales bacterium | reverse complement strand
TTGGGGTTAGTGGCATCGCCATTATCGGTGGCGGCTATTGTGCCCGGGCCATTGATAGTGAATTTGATCATATTGTCAGCTCGGGGTACAAAGTTGCCATTTTTATCGACCACCTCAACTGTGACAAAGCTCAGGTCACAGCCGTCAGCGGTAATGGTTGGCCGGTCGGCGATCAGTCGCAGAGTATAAGGTTCGCCAGCGGTTACAACTTTGTCTTTAGCCCATTTTTTACCGTCTTTATAGGCGATCACTTCTAATATGCCGGGCTCATAGCAGACCTGATCCCAGCGCAGGCGGTAATATTCCGGTTGCTGGTAAATATTGGTAAGTTCAGGCTTCTGGCCCTGGCCAAAGACCTGACATTCGTAGAAGCTGGCCCATCTATTATTCTGTAGGCCGGTAAACTTAACCTTCAGATAACGGCCTGTAGCCTCGAATTCATGCAATGAAGCCGGGTTATTGCCATCAAAATTGGCTGATGTTACAGTTGACCAGTTCTGGCTATCAGCAGATATCTGTACTTCATAGCTGTATGCCGCAGAGTTATGTTCCCAATATAAGGAACAGCCACTGAGGTTTTTGACAGAGCCTAAATCAATTTGCCAGGAATTATCTGATTCTGGCGAAGATGCACACCAGCGGGTTGCCGGGTCCATATCGCAGGCATGTGCTGGGTCATGGCCGGCTTGTGATGTACTGGCAGAGGCAGATTTACCTGAGACAGCTTTTGGCCATTCCAATTGAGCAACTGGATCACCAATTCGGTCCTTAGTCTTGCGGCCGAGTGACTTACCATTGAGAAAAAGTTCCGCTTCATCGCCGGAGGTATAGACATGCACAGGGGTGATTTCACCTTCGCGTCCTGGCCAGGTCCAATGTGGCAGGAGATGTGCCATAGGCAGTTCCGGGCGCCAGCGAGCCTGGTAGATATAGAAGCGGTCTTTCTTGAATCCACAGAGGTCAACAATGCCAAAATAGCTGCTGCGTGAGGGGCTGCCCTTTATCTGAGCGAGTTTTTCCTCAATAGCTTTCTTTTCAGCCTCGTTATGGAAGTTAAGAGCAAGTGTACTGTCATTATTGTATGGTGTCGGCTCGCCGATATAGTCAAAGCCAGTCCAGACGAACTCGCCGGCGACGAAAGGGAACTTATCCTGACCGATGAATTCTATATCTGGCTTCATGGCCCAGCCGGGTGCGTAGAGATCGTAGGAACTTACCTGATAGTTAAAAAAGCCGCCATCTTGTTTTTCGCTAACGGGGAAGAAATATTCGCCGCGTGAACTTATGCAGGATGACGATTCACTGCTGAATACCGGCTGGTTCGGGCATTTGTCTTTGAAATCGCCGTAGAGATGAGGCTTATAGTTAAAACCATAGACATCAATCGTTTTGCCAAAGCCGTTAAGGTAGCTGTTGGCGTGATTGCAGCCAGCGGCAACGGGGCGAGTTGGGTCCAGCTTATGAAACATGGCAGTCAGCTCGCGTGAAACCTTCAGGTCTTCAGGCCGGGCCTGCTGCTCGAGTATTTCGTTACCGCTACTCCATAATATAACACAGGGATGATTTCGGTCGCGGCGTACCAGATTGGTTATGTCGCGTTCGTACCAATCTTTGAAATAAAGGTGATAGTCATTTCTGGTTTTGCCCCTGGCCCAGCAGTCGAAGGCCTCGTCCATAACCAGCAGTCCCATTTCATCGCAAAGGTCAAGCAATTCAGGAGCCGGTGGGTTGTGGGATGTGCGAATTGCATTAACGCCCATTTCCTGCATTATTTCCAACTGGCGTTGAATTGCCCGGCGATTAACAGCGGACCCCAGCGGTCCCAGGTCATGGTGATTACATACCCCTTTGATCTTTACTATCTGGCCATTGAGAATAAACCCTTTATCAGCATTCCATTCAATGGATCGGATACCAAATGCTTGTTCGTTTATGTCGGTTACTTTTCCATCTACCGTTATTTCTGTCCTGGCTACATACAGTTCAGGGTTTTGGGTGTCCCAGAGTTCCGGTTTATTTATGGTTACTGTTAGCTCATCTGCCGGGTTAATGCCAGGCTTAAGGACTATTGTTTTATTCTCTGACCGGGCGACTATAATACCGGTATCTTTTTTCGCAATGGTGTGTTTGTATTGGGCATTTACGGTCGCATTGGTATTGTTTTCCAGTTCAGTAGCTATATTTACAATGGCAGAGTCTTTATTAACCTCCGGCGTAGTGATATATGTCCCCCAGAGTGCCAGATGGACAGGGTTGTCTTTACTGAGCCAGACATGGCGGTAAATGCCGCCGCCCGGGTACCAGCGAGCAGAATCCGCCAGATTGTCAACGCGAACAGCCAGAATATTATTTTCGCCAAAAATAATGGCATCTGTAAGGTCGAGAGCAAAGGAACTATATCCGTATTTCCATTCACCGATCTTTTTACCATTAAGAAATACGGTAGGGCATGACATTATGCCATCGAATTGAATAGTGTATCTATGCCCGGCGTCTGCGGCATCGACCTGGAAGTGCTTGCGATACCAGCCGATACCCTGGAACATCAGCTTGCCGGTGCTGTTGGGCTGGTCGGCGAGAAAATCGGTTTCAATACCCCAGTCATGTGGCAGGTCCAGTTTACGCCAACTGCTGTCATCCAGGGCGACTGCTTGCAAGTCGGCTGGTTCATTGACATAACCGGCGGGTGTATCGCCAAATCGAGCAAATAGCCAACCATCATCAAAACAGATAGTGTTGTGGGGCAGGGTTAAGTTCTCATTTTTAGCGGCCGATTTTGTGCAACCGACAGAAAAAAAAGAGACCAGACAGGTAGCGATACCAATAACGACAGTCAGATACTTTTTATTCATAATTGAACTCCAGTAATGTTAATTTCGTTTAAGTAATGGCCAAAGGCGTTTTAGTCGCATTTTTGCTCTGAAAAAGCGTTTTTTGTGGATACATACAAAGGTTAATGACTCGACAATAACGATTTAGTATATTTAAGTCAAGAAAATACAATAATGCACAAAAAGTTTACTTTTAGCACTAAACTTTCCTGTTGTCAGTGCAAGTTATCTCAGATATCATCATGGAGTTACAAGAGCAGGCAATGTAATTCTGGCGTAAGAATTTATTATGCCGGTGTGTGAGTTTTATGAAAATCAAAAAATAAACACTGCAAATCAGCAATAGATTGCAAGTGAGTTATATAGGAGCATTTATGGATTATTTTAAGATAAAAGGGCCATGTCGGCTCAATGGTGAGATAGAGGTGAGCGGTTCAAAGAATGCAGCTTTGCCGATTATGGCGGCCGCATTGCTTGCCCCAGGTAGGACGGTGCTTAAGGGCGTACCATATCTTTCAGATATTCGGGTATTAGGTTTATTACTTGAGTCTATGGGCTGTAAGGTAGAGCGGTTGGAAAATGGCGATCTGGCTATTGATGCCACGACTATCGACCGGCCGCATGGCGATTATGAGATAGTGCGTCAGTTGCGTGCTGGTATTTGCATACTTGGCCCTTTACTGGGCAGATGCCGACAGGTAGAGGTGTCTATGCCCGGCGGCTGTGCTATTGGCAACCGGCCGATCGATATTCATATTCGCGGCATGCGTGAACTTGGCGCAAATTGTTATCTTAAAGGTGGTTATGTAATTGCCGATGCTCCTAAAGGCCTGATTGGTGCTGAAATATTCTTGGGTGGTTCGTTTGGTTCAACGGTATTGGGCACTGCTAATGTTCTTTCGGCAGCGGTATTGGCTAAGGGCACAACTATAATTGAATCGGCGGCCTGCGAGCCGGAAATTACCGACCTTTGCCATATGCTGGTGAAGATGGGAGCGAAAATAAAGGGTATAGGCTCACCGCGTCTGGAAATAGAAGGTGTTACCAGTCTTAATCCGGTGGAATATGAGATTATTCCTGACCGCATAGAGGCAGGAACATTTATGTGTGCAGCGGCGATAACAGAGGGTAATCTTAAGCTCAAAAATTGCAGAACAGACCATTTACTGGCTCTGATCAATAAGCTGCGTGGTATTGGCGTAACAGTTGATAAGACAAAAGATGGTTGTGAGGTAATTCGTCGTGGTCGTCTGAACCCGGCAGATGTAACAACTCAGCCGTATCCTGGGTTCCCGACAGATTTGCAAGCTCAGCTCATGTCGGTTCTGGCACTGGCAGATGGTAATAGCATTGTGGTGGAGAAGATCTACCCGCAGCGGTTTATGCATGTGGCAGAGCTTAATCGTATGGGGGCCAACTTGCGAAAAGAAGGCGATATTGTTGTAGTTGCTGGCGTTGACCGGCTTAGTGGTGCCCCTTTAATGGCTTCTGACCTGAGAGCTTCTGCGGCCCTGGTTATAGCCGGTCTGGCAGCGGAAGGCGAGACGATCATCAATCGTATATACCATATTGACCGAGGGTATGAAAAGATCGAGGAAAAGCTCAATTCTGCCGGAGCTTTAATTGAAAGACTCAAGGAATAGCTACACTATAAAATAAACAAGGAGGACAACTTTTGCCAGTTGTCCTCCTTGCTTTTACAGACCTATTATGTATTATCTTTAATTCTTTGTCGTTGCTTCAACTATTCTGGTTTCAAACTTGCCTGTTTTCTGGTCTATGGTTATTACCTTGGCTCCCTTATTGAGTTTTTCTATGCCATAGGCGTGGTAACCAGTCGAGCGGCCAAAGCAAAGTCTTATTCCCATATACTCTGCTTCATAATCATTTACATGGTCATGCCCGACAAAAGTCGCCTTAACATCGCCTCTTTCTACCATAGCGGTAAAGAGACCGGAATTAAGGGTTGGTGAGCATTCTTTTTCAAATTTATGCCCGGAGAGAACCTCACCATTTTCAAAGGCGATAGCATATTCTGGCAATGGAATATGGAAGAATGCCAGAGCCCGCAGTTCTCTGCCGGCTTGTTTGGCTTCTTCTGACAGTTGCTTTGATTTATTGTTATACCATTGCACCTGGTCGATATGAACCCAATCGTATTTGCCGTTTGCTCTATTGGCCGGGTAAGAATTGGAGTCAAGCAAATACAATACCCATTGCACTTTGTCGCTGTCATTACCAGTGATCTGCAGGTAATAGTTGCCGTACCCATTAATGTCAGCAGGTCCCATTTGTGCCAGCGAATAAGGCTTATCGCAGAGGTATTGCATTACTGCTTTGCGATCGTGTCCATCTTCGTGATCATGATTGCCAAGTATGGCTGCCCATTTTATCTTACGGTCAATAACCGGCTGAAAGCACAGGTCTGATGTTGTTTTATAATCTTTAGTGCAGGCTATATTATCGCCAGTGAAAATTACCAGATCTGGTTTTTCTTTATCCAGTATTTCGCCCATAAGTACCGCCGTCTGGTGGTCCATATCGTCGCAAGATTCAATGTGGGTGTCAGTAAACTGAACTATTTTGAACTTGCCCTTAGAAGAGAACTTCAGTTCGTTCTGGTCCAAAGAAGTATCTGAAGCAGGACAATTGAGCGAAATAGCCAGCAGAGAAAACAGAACCGCTAATTTTAGATCCAGTGTTTTTTTCATGTGTTTTTTTTCCTTTTGAATTGTAAATTGTTTTGTTCATTATAGTGCAATGTTGTTTGGGCTTAAATAAGACAGTTGTGCCATTTATGACAGGAATATACCCACTGGTAGATTTGGGAATTCAGCTTGTATGCCATTACAGGGAGAAAATGGCTTGCAGTTTGTAGTGTGAAATGTTAGTCTTGTTTATGTACTGTTAATTCAGTGTTAAATGTGGTTTATATGTTGCGCAAATAGGTTTTAACGGGTTGATAGATATAAATGTCAGAGGGCTGGAAATGGTGATGAATAATAAGACAGATAAAGAGCTTGTCGGCAGATCCCGGCGGTTTTGTGTTGTTGCCAGCTATGCAGTGTTTTTATTATTCATACTGGCTGGTGTGGCCGGAGGTGGTCAGGATAAGTCAATGCAGACTCACTGGCGGTTTGATTTCGGCAATGGGCCGGTAGTTCAGGATTATATAAAAGTTGAGACAGATAAAGTGTTTATTTCTGGTTCTGATTTTGGCT
>JAFGDI010000048.1 GCA_016932145.1 Sedimentisphaerales bacterium | reverse complement strand
CGAGTTAATATAGAAATATTCGCAGCGTCCGACAAATACCAACAGTTGGGGATAGACGACAATTTTCAGATAATGGATGCCATGATGAAAAGCATAATTAAAAATTTTAGGGTAGAATAAATGAAGTTGCCAGAAGGTTATATTTTACAACAAAAAGATATCAAACATGCTCGTGTTCGTGTCTCTGAAAATGGACAGGTGCGTGTGCTTGTGCCTGTGATTTTTACTGAAGACGATATTGATTCTTTATTAGAAAAAAAAGCTAAATGGGTCAAGAAACAGCAGATGTTTTTTGTAAATAAGTCAACTATTGATCTTAGCCGGAATCAGTTATTGTTGTTTGGTAACAGATATCATTATTTTTATGACGAGACATGTAGTCAGAAAGTTATTGTAGATCATAACTTCAAAACTATTCGAGCAAGAAAAGATTTATTAAATCCAGAAATCCAAATTAAATGGTATAAAACAGTAGCAAAACAATATCTTATATCAAGGACTGAGGAGTTGTCTAATAAATTACACTTTGATTATAACAAACTGTTCCTAAGAGGACAAAAAACCAAACTCGGTAATTGCTCAGAATGTAAAAATATTTCCTTGAATTGGCGTTTGGTTAAAGTTCCTGAATTTGTTTCTGATTATATTATAGTTCATGAATTAGTTCACACAAAGGTAATGAACCATACGGGCAAATTCTGGACTTTGTTGAAATCATTTTATCCTGATTATAAAGATGCGATTATGTGGCTTGATAAATACGGTAATAGTTTGTAATTCGTGTATAAAAAAGGTTTAGATGTCTGAAGAGGGGCACCCAATAGCCGGATTGCGAAAGCCGCCACAGGCGGAGTGTGACCCGGCCATTGGAGTTTTTGTTTTCCCGGTTCTTTCGACTCTGGTTGATTTCCAGTATAGGAGTGTTACTTTAACTATTCCCAGAATAAAAAAAAAGACCGCCTGCTATGGTTATAACAGACGGTCTTTTTTTATACCCCCTACGGGATTCGAACCCGTGTCGCAGGCATGAAAAGCCTGTGTCCTAGACCTGGCTAGACGAAGGGGGCTTCAGGTCATGAGCTACGCATTATAGCAAGTAGTTTATGGCAGTCAATAGTTAATTTGAGCAAATAACAAAAAACTCAGTGTCAATAACAGAAATATCAGCCCGGCATTTGCTCTGTGTCAATAGTAGTATTTGTGGCGATAATGCCGATTATGACAGAGGTGCAGTAGTTTTGTTAGCGAAAACGCCGTCGAGCTGCTGGCCGCATTTGGTGCATTTATTGTTCGTAATACTATATTTACCAAGCTGATAGCCCGCTCTTTCGATGACAGTTTCGCCACATGCCGGGCATAGGGTATTTTCCATGCCAATACCCGGGGCGTTGCCAATATAGACATAATTTAAGCCAACTTGCCTGCCGATCTGGTAGGCCCTTTGCAGGCTGTCGATACTGGTCGGGGGAATATTAGTGCATTTATTAGCCGGGTGGAAGCGGCTGATATGCCAGGGAACATGTTTACCTAGTTTATCGGCGATGAAACTAGCGATGAGGAATAATTCGGTGGGCGAATCATTGAGCCCGGGAATGAGAAGAGTAGTAACTTCAAGCCAGATATGGGGTTGGCTGGCGAAGTATTCCAGAGTTTGCAGAACTGGTTCCAGTGAGCCTTTGCATTGGTTGCGATAGAAATCTTCAGAAAAGCTCTTCAGGTCGATATTGGCGGCATCAATAAATTTGCTGGCATAATCGGCGGCCTCTGGCGTCATATAGCCATTGCTGACAATAATGTTTTTGAGATTATGCTGGTGTGCCAGTTGGCCGCAATCGGCAGCGAGTTCCAGGTAAATGGTTGGCTCGGTATAGGTATAGGCAATGGAGGAGCATTTATTGAGCAGGGCCGATTCGATCACCTGCGAGATAGTCAGGGTAATGCCTTGCGAAAGAGGCAGGGCACCGGGTCTGGGCATACTTATAGCGGCATTCTGGCAGAAGCTGCACTTGAAATTACAGCCCGGCGTAGCGATCGACATGGCCTTAGAGCCGGGGAGGAAATGGAAAAGCGGTTTTTTTTCGATGGGGTCAACCGAAGCACTGCAAATATCGTAATAGCAATGATTTATCATTATTCCGCGTTCATTGTGCCTGCCGTTACACAGGCCATGCTGATCGGGGGCCAGTTGGCAGTGATGAGGGCAGAGATTGCAGCTTACCTTGTTATTGTCTGCTTTTTGCCAGAGTATCGCATTATATGTTTGCATGATAACTCCTAAAGACATGCCAGATATTTTGCATCGGACTTATACTCATTATAGGCTCGCTGACGATAGCAGTAAAGATATTTTGTTTTTTAGTTAATGATCAGCCATCTGAAAAAAAACCTGCTTTACCTCTGATTCAGTGTGGATTTATGCTTGTTACCGTAAATTTGAACAGTTATAATGGTCAGATACTCAGAAGAATAAGAGTTAGGTTTGTATATGCTAATGTCTTAACTTGTAAAGATTTATGTTTTAGTATGTCTGGCAGGTAGTTTTTATGCCTGCATCGTCAGAATGATTATAAAAATAAGAGGAAGTATCTGTTATGGGTGATTTTCAGCCAATAAGTTCGATCGATTATTTGCCACAAGAGCAGTTGCGTGAGCTTCAGCTTGCCCGACTGAAAAATATGGTGTCTCGTGCCTATGAGCGGGTCGCGCTATTTCGCAGTCGTCTCAATGAGCTGAATATCACACCGTCAGACATAAATACTCTGGCTGATATTGCCAAGTTACCATTTACCATAAAGACTGACCTGCGCGATACTTATCCCTTTGGTCTGTTTGCCAGCCCGATGAATGAAATCGTCCGGCTGCATGCTTCCAGTGGCACAACGGGCAAGCCGATAGTTGTGGCTTATACTCAGGAAGATATAAAGGTTTGGGCCAGTGTAATGCATCGTACTTTTGCCTGCTGTGGTCTGGACCGCAATGATATAGTGCAGAATTCTTATGGTTATGGTTTGTTCACTGGCGGCCTGGGGGCTCATTATGGTGCAGAAGATATGGGAGCGACGGTCATACCTACCTCAGGTGGTAATACCGAGCGGCAGATAATGGTAATGAAAGATTTTGGCGTTACTGCTATTTGCAGCACCCCCAGTTATTTTCTGCACATGCTCGATATGGCCAAAGAGATGGGCATAGACATGCACGATCTGCCGTTGCGGGCCGGTGTGTTCGGGGCTGAACCCTGGACCGAGCAGATGCGTGAGCGAATCGAGCAGGCAGCCGGCATAAAGGCCTATGATATATACGGGCTTAGTGAGATAATCGGGCCGGGCGTGGCCAGTGCCTGTTGTGCCCAGGATGGTCTGCATGTTTTTGAAGATCATTTCTACCCTGAGATCATTGACCCGATAACCTGCGAGGTACTGCCAGATGGTCAGGAAGGTGAGCTGGTGCTTACCACTCTGAGCAAACAAGCTATGCCTATGATCAGGTATCGTACGCGAGATATTACTACGCTTTTGACGGAGAAATGCTCTTGCGGTCGTACTATTCGCCGGATCAGGCGTGTAGGCCGTCGTAGCGATGACATGTTTATCATTCGCGGTGTTAATGTGTTCCCATCTCAGATCGAAGAGGCATTATTACGCATAGAAGGTACATTGCCGCATTATCAGATCATACTCACGCGTGAAAAAGATCTCGACAGAATGGAAGTTCAGGTAGAGATAACCGCTGAGCTGTTCAGTGATAATTTCAGTAAGATGGAAGGTCTTAAAAAGACTATCGCACATGAGATACATAATATTGTTGGCATTAACGCGACTATAACGCTCGTCTCGCCGAACACTATAAAGCGCAGCGAAGGCAAGGCCAAGCGATTGCTTGATATGAGGAAAATGTAAAGAAAAGAAATAAGAAACAAGCTCCGGTGTTCGCTACGCTCACGGCTATTTCAAATTTAAAATAGTCTGCCCGAAGGGCAATCATGAGCCCCGATGCTAGTTCGGGATTTCGGATTACCTCAACTTATTTTTTGTTACTTATTTCTTATTAACTACCCAAGGAGTATTCCCTATGAAAATAAATCAATTATCAGTTTTTTTAGAAAATCAACCAGGGCGGCTTAGTGAGCCTTGTGCAGTTCTGGCTCGTGCCGGGATAAATATTCTGACCTTATCACTGGCAGATACGCAGCAGTTTGGCATATTGCGTCTGATCGTAAAGGATTGGCAAAGGGCGCAGGCAGAGCTGGAAAAAGCCGGCTGTCTGGTGAAGCGATCTGAAGTTGTCGCCGTTGAAGTGGAAGATACACCAGGCGGTCTGGAAAGATTGCTGACTGTTATAGAGGAAGGCAAGGTTAATGTCGAGTATATGTATGCCTTCTCTTGTCGGTGTCAGGCAAAAGCGATCATGATATTCTGCTTTGGTGACCCGGATAAGGCAATTTCAGTAATGCAGGCAAAGGGCATTAATGTAATGAGCGGCGGCGACCTGCTGGGCGTGTAGAGACGCATGATTATGCGTCTCAAGGATTTGGGCATAAAGTAGAAACGCATGATTATGCGTCTCAGGTGCTGGGCTTGTAGAGTCGCATGGCCATGCGTCTCAGAATTGCAAGCTGGGCCTGAATCAGAAACTACATTTTGCAAGCCTGAAATATCGATTAGATTTGGAATGGAATTCGGAGACGCATAATTATGCGTCTCTACAGTGGAATATTATAATGGAAATAGAGAATAAAATTTGGGATAAGAACGAATGTCTCAGTCGCGATGAGCTAAGTGCTTTACAGTTCAGGCGTCTGAAGGATACTTTAAGCCGGGCCGGTCGAGTGCCTTATTATCGTGAGGTATTCCAGCAATGCGGAATTGACCCGAGCAATATAAATAGCTTATCCGATCTTAAGAAGATACCGTTTACCAATAAATCCGACCTGCGTGAACATTATCCACTGGGATTTCTGGCCGTTGATCGTAAAGACATCGCGCGTGTGCATGGTTCATCAGGCACAACCGGCAAGCCGACCTTTGTGGCCTATACCGAAGCTGACCGCAATTTATGGGCCGACTTGTGTGCCCGTTTTCTGACAGCCGGCGGTTTGCGTCGTGAACACATGGTGCAGGTGGCATTTGGTTATGGTCTGTTCACTGGCGGCTTTGGTCTGCATTATGGCATAGAGCGGGTGGGTGCTTCGGTTGTGCCGGTGTCGGCGGGAAATACTCCTCGTCAGGTGATGATCCTGCAAGACCTGGGTGCAGATGCGATAATATGCACACCCAGCTATGCCTTGCAAATTGCTGAGGTAATAGAGGAGATGAAAGTTGATATTAACAGCCTGAATCTGAAATTCGGCCATTTCGGGGGTGAGCCCTGGACCGAAGATATGCGTACTCGTATTGAGCAGCAGTTGAATATTAAGGCATTTAACAATTATGGTCTCAGTGAGATAATAGGTCCGGGCGTTAGCGGCGAATGTATCTGCCGCAAGGGTATGCATATTCAGGAAGATCATTTTATCGTCGAATGTATAGACCCGGCAACTGGCCAGGAAGTAGCCCCGGGCGAATATGGCGAGCTGGTCTTTACCTCATTGACCAAAGAGGCTATGCCGATAATTCGATATCGGACGCGGGATATATCCAGAATTATGTACGACGGTTGCGAATGTGGTCGGACCACCTGCCGGATGGATAGAATTGTTGGCCGCAGTGATGATATGCTGATAATTCGCGGTGTTAATGTGTTCCCGTCTCAGATAGAAGAGGCTATATTGCAGGTTGAGGGCGTGGCAGCTCATTATCTCATAGAGGTTGACCGCCCGCATAATCTTGATGAGGTTACGGTTCATGTTGAGATGCAGCCGGAGTTCTTCTCTGATAAGATGTCAGAGATGCAAGCTATGCGTGACCGGTTGTTACATGAGATACGGGTTATTGCTAATATAAGTGTGAAGATCAATCTGGTAGCCCCCCGGTCCATGGAACGCTCATTTGGCAAAGCCAAACGAGTTATCGATCGCCGGGTGGAAAAAGGAATTCTGTAAAAATGCGTAACCGCCTCTGGTTGATTTTGTCTGTGCGTTCACTGACGGTAATGGTCGTATAGGCAGGCTATGGCAGACTCTTATCCTGACCAAATGGAACCCGCTTTTTGCCGATTCCCTGTTGAAAGTATGATTTATACTCGCCAGCAGGAATACTATCAGGCTATCGGGCGTGTTGCCCAAAAGAAAAACAGATTAAGTTGTATGACAATAGTTCTGGCTACTAATTGTTATATTTACTTCAACTGCAACAAATAGTCAGGCAAGATGCCTGACCTACTATTGGTCAACAAACCCTATCGCCCAAAGTACAAAAGAAGGCCAAAGTACTGTATTAATTGAATTTATGCTTGCTACGATTTATGATAAGGTCAAGGATAGTGCAGGCCGTACCCAGCAAGTTACCCCCCAAGTTAAACAGTTATTGGAAATACTCACAAGTGCTATGAGTAGTCATGAGATACTTGAGGCACTGGGTCTGAAAGACCGGAAATCGATGGCAGATCTGTACCTGCGTCCGGCGTTACAGTCTGAGTTTGTCGAAATGACAATCCCCGATAAACCAACCAGTAAAAACCAGAAATATCGGATTACAGACAAGGGCAGAGCGATTCTGGCAATAGAAACAAAGGGTAAATAGTGGTAAGGATTTTTCCTGATCGGATTTTATGAAGAAATACCTTTTTTTTCTGGTATTCTTCGTGTCATTTGGTTATCTTCATGAACTCTATTGCATTTTAACTGTTTCTTTTTCAGCCAGTTACGGACAATCTGGCATGAGTATTACATTGTTTAATATTTTAATCTGGAGTTCTATATATGGAAGCTATTTTGGCATCTTCAGTGGGTTTTACTGAAACCTTTGTGGTTGTGGTTTATCTTCTTATGATCATGTTCCTGGGTTGGCTGGGTTATCGTCGTACGACTAATGCGGCCGATTATATGGTAGGAGGTCGTCAGACGCATCCATATATAATGGCGATGAGCTATGGAGCGACTTTTATCTCGACCAGTGCTATTGTTGGTTTTGGTGGAGTAGCTGGCATGTTTGGCATGTCACTACTATGGCTGGTAGTATGTAATATCTTTGTGGGTATATTTATATCGTTTGTGTTTTTGGGCGGTCCAACCCGTAAGATAGGTCACAGATTAGATGCGCACACTTTCCCGGAGTTATTAGGTCGTCGGTTCCAGAGTAAGTTTATCCAGGTATTTGCCGGGCTGGTAATAGCTTTGTTCATACCACTTTATGCTTCGGCGGTTTTGATCGGCGGTTGTGAGTTTCTGGCCAGTCATTTCAGTGTGAACTATCAGTTGGCGCTGTTGGTCTTTTCGATCCTGATAGCAGTATATGTGGTTTTCGGCGGCATAAAGGGCGTAATGTACACCGATGCCTTGCAGGGAACGATCATGTTGGTGAGTGTGGCTATATTGCTTTTTTCTACCTATTCCCGTCTGGGTGGTGTGGTAGAAGGTCATCAGGCATTAACCGATATGTCAGCGCAGGCTTTTGCCGGGTTTAAGGCTATCGGTCAAAGAGGCTGGACTTCTATGCCGGAGTTTGGCTGGGGCGATGCTAAGTACAATCTGTGGTGGATCGTAGTATCGACACTTACCCTGGGTGTAGGTATTGGTGTATTAGCTCAGCCTCAGTTAGCGGTTCGTTTTATGACAGTCAAGAGCAAGAAGGAGCTCAATCGCGGCGTGGTGATAGGCGGAGTATTTATTATGTTCTGCACCGGCACAGCCTTTACAGTCGGCAGTCTGTCGAATGTGTATTTCCAGAATCATGAGGTAGTGAAGGGCAAGATAATCAGTACGAGCCAGCAGGAGGTAATAGCCAAGCGGACAATGGACGGAAATAAGACAGTGCCCTGTGAGCTGTTGCATGTTGATATTAATGGTGATGGCATAGTTGATAGCGATCTGGTGTTAAAGGGTGTGGGCAAGGCCGAAGCTCTTATGCCAGTGGCAGAAGTCAAAGAGCTGGGCGATGGTATGGTAGAGATACGCCCACATGCTACCGCTTTTACGCGTGCGGTAACTCGCATAGGTAATGAATGGGAATTTAATTCAGACAGTATAATACCAATTTATATTCAGTCGGCAATGCCCGGCTGGTTTGGCCTGCTGTTTTTACTGACATTACTATCAGCGGCGATGAGTACCTTATCGAGTCAGTTCCATGCGGTAGGAACCAGTATCGGGCGAGATGTTTATGAACAGATAACCGGCAAGCATGAAAAAAGTGTAGTATATGCCAAAGCGGGCATAATGATAGGTATCATAGTAGCTATGATTATAAGTAATTATGCCAGAGGAGGTTACTTTATTGCTAGGGCTACGGCCATATTTTTTGGCTTGTGCCTGGCAACCTTTGGCCCGGCGTATATTATGGGCCTGTTCTGCCGCTGGGTGACCAAGGCAGGTGCTATTGCCTCTATGATTGTTGGTTTCCTGGTAAACACTGCCTGGGTGGTACTGATCAAGGAAGCAGAGGCCGGTCCTATTATGCTGGTGCGTTATATTACTGGCGGTAAGAATAGTCTGCTGGCTGATTATCCTAACTGGCCCAGTGTTGACCCGATATTGATTGCTGTGCCAATCAGTTTTATTACTCTTATAGTAGTAAGTCTGGTCACGCGTAAGCCAGAGTCAAAGCATCTGGATCATTGTTTTGAATAAGTGAAAGATCATTTAGCTGATAAGTGATATAGTAAATTATATAGCAAATAAGATATGGCGGTTTACTCTTCGGGGTTGACCGCCATGTTTTTTTTCAGGAAGATATGTCTTATCTCGCGCAGGGGGTAGCCACTGCCGTTGAGTTTTTTGATCAGAATGATCCTTTTAATGTTATTCTGGTCAAAGAGCCGTCGTCTGGTCTGGGTTATTGCCGCAGGTTCGAGCAGGCCGCACATAATATAGTATTGAATACTTTGGACTGTAATGCCGCATTCTTTGGCGGTCTGACCAATGGTCAACAGACCGGCAGATCGGGCACTGTAGCTATCACAAAATTTAGTCTTATGGTTCATTGTTATGTTCTGGTCATCAAGTTTTGGTCCTATAACAAGTTATATCATGCTAATTTTTACAGCAAATACAATTTTTTTATCGGGCCTCAAATTTTGTATTTACTGTAAGTGTTTGTAATTAAATGACATAATAGTGAAACACCTCTTAAAAACGGCTATAGGAGAAAGTTAAAGAAATTTAGTAATATAGTCGATGTATTGGCTAGCTTTATAGGACTACAAAGAGTCACAGGACGACTCAGTTCTATATTTGAAAGATTCAGACGGGTCTGGCCGACCGGTATCGTCTTTCAGTTAAGCGAGAATATAACGGTGTCACGACAGGAGGTCAGGCACGATATGAGTAGCAATGCTAAGTTCTAAGCCGCTGGGAGCACGGCGGAATTACCAGCTTTTGACAATATACAAGGATGGCCCGAATATGCATTTTGCAGGGTTGACAAAAAATATCAAATTGCTGACCATCGCGTCTGCCTGCCTGCTGGTAACCAGTGGATGCAGTAGTATGACGGCTACCCCGGTGAGTGATACCAGTTCAACCGTCGTAGTACCAGTGAGCCATTCGATCAGAGTGGGGCTGGACGGCGATCTGTCTGGCTATGATCCGATAGAATTCGATTCTAAACCTTTTACCTCACTGGTACAGCATACATTTAGTGAAGAAGGTGGCGATTACGATCCGGTTATCAGTAATGACAATAAGTTGCTGGCTTTCAGTTCACTGCGTCATTCGCCGAACCCTGATATATTTATAAAGCAGATCAATGGTTTTGTTGCAACCAGGCTGACCAGTGACCCGGCCAGCGAGATCCAGCCGGCGTTTTCACCGGCCGGCGATAAGATAGCCTATGCCAGTAACCGTAATGGTTCATGGGACATATGGGTCGTTGGTCTGGATGGTTCAACTCCGACCAGACTTACCAGTGGTGTAGGAAATGATATACATCCTTCCTGGTCGCCAGATGGTAAAGAAATAGTATATTGTTCGTTTGGTCCGCGTACCAAGCAGTGGGAACTCTGGACAGTCCAGGTTGATAATCCCAGTGTGAAAAAGTGGATCGGTTACGGTTTATTCCCCAATTGGTCGCCTAATCCTAAGGTTAATAAGATTGTATTTCAGCGTGCCCGATATCGCGGCAGTCGTTGGTTTAGTATCTGGACAATTGACATAGTAGATGGTGAGGCCAAGTACGAGACAGAAATAATAAGCAATGTGAACTATGCCTGTATAACTCCGTCGTGGTCAGCAGATGCTTCGATGATCGCATATTGTACCGTTGGCAAGAGTCTTTATGACACTACCAGCAGTGATGATCCTTCGACTCTGGTGCCAGATGCTGCCGGAGAAGATATCTGGGTTATAGATATATCAGGACGGAATAATCATCGGGTTACTGGCAGTGATGCCGCCGATTTTACACCTACCTGGTCACCCGAGGGCAAGCTGTTCTACTGTTCAGACAGGAACTATGTAGATAATGTCTGGTCGGTCAGGCCAGTTAAGACGAATCTGACCCGGAATGAGCCTTTAGAGATGAGCGGTCATCCTCTGGGCAGTGGAATACGGGCTAACTGATCAGAGTTTGGTCAGTCAGTTTGAGATGAGCCATCAGGCTTATAAGCTGAGGTTTTTGGCCAAGCAGTGAAACCGTATTATGACAGAAAAATTTATGTAAGTGTTTCGATAGACAGATGCTCATGGAAATTAGTGTGATGAACTAATATTGCATTATCGGACCATGGGTCCTGGAAGTGAGTTTTTGTGAAGAAAAAAGTAAATAGAGCATATATCAGTTTATTCCTGCTTTGGCTGGCGATAAGTGGCTGTAACAGTGCTGATAAAGGCCCTGGCCTGGAATTCAGTAATCCCTATCGCCCCAATGTCTGGACCGTAGCGGTAATTCCGTTTAAAAATGATTCAGGTTCAGAGGATGTCAGTTCGATAGCTATGACGGACGAGTTTTATACGGAACTGGCTACTGTACAGGACAACATACAGGTGTTGTCAGTGAATCAGGTAATGGCAGCCCAGAATAAACTTGGTCTGACCAGGATAAAAAGTGAAGATGAGCTTTCAATGATCGCTGAAGAGATCGGAGCCGACGCATTGTTCGTGGGTAAGATCACCAGGTATCAGCCTTATCGCCCGCCGTTGATCGGTGTGGTAGTGCAGGTCTATGAGCAGCGAGTACCGACCCGGGAGCAGGTAAGTGACCAGAAGGACTTTGACCCTTCGTCCTTATCGCGCAGCGGCTCGAATTTTGAGTTAGCCGGTGATGGATTAATGAAAGCGGTAGTACAGGTTAATAATGTTTTTGACGCAAGTGATAAGGAAGTCATCGCACAGATAGAAAGATATACAACCCGCCAGGCGAAGGAATCGCCCCTTGGGATAGATAAGGTAATGACCAGTTCAGGTTACATGAGATTTGTTTCTCATCAGGTCATCGGACGCTTGTTGTATGACTATAACATAAGGACAGGCCGCATTCGAGATTAGGATTTGTGGTATGGCAAACGAAAAAGCGGGAAAAAGAGTATTAACGATACAAAAAGAGGGTGAACAATTTGTTTTTCGCTATATTCCGGGCAACGAAGAGAAATTACTGGACGCCTTCGTTGATCTGGCCAATAACGAGGAAAACAACTTTGACTGGTTTGATGCCGCGGTATTAAGTTTCCAGTTGAGTAAGAACCTCGTAGAGGAAGCGGATAAGATATTGTGCCCTAATGTCAAGGTTGACAGGACGCAGGACAAAGAGGACGACCTTGACTGGGACCGGGAGTTATAACACTCCTGAAAAAAAGTTACTCCTGGCGTGGGCTGGGCAGTGAGAAATTGTAGGCAGGACAGATATCAGACAACGGAGTTTCTGATATTTATTGGACGGTCTTGTCATGGAGTTGAAGCTATTGCGGACAATCTGTTTGTTTGTGACCCAAACGGGCAGATCAAAAAGGACGCTGGACGCAATGCTGCGGTAAGTTTGGATTTTCGCCGTGAGAGTCTTGTTATGCTGGAAAATAAGTTAGAAAATAATGTAGAAAGTCCTGATATGGATTTTCAAGCCGGAGCTGGCGGAACAGTGACAACTGTCAGTACTATGCCGGTTCAGGACAAAATTCTGGAAATATCCCCCGTAAGGGAGTTTCTTGAATATTTACAGTATGAGCGTCATTTTTCAGCACATACGGTCAAGTGTTACAGTGCCGATCTGAGGCAGTTTGTCGAATATGTCAAGGGCGACCCTGACATTAATGCAGATCAGCACGGTACGATTTCTGTTCCAGAAGGTATGAGTCCTTCTGCCGGTATCGCTAATATCTTACTGGAGATGAATGTTAATACCATCAGGGCGTTTTTAGCATATCTCAGTGAGAAGAATTATTCTAAGACATCTTCAGCGCGTAAGCTGGCCACTTTGAGAAGTTTTTATAAATTTCTCACGCGTCGTGGATATTTAGAATCAAGTCCGGTAACAGTAATTCGTACCCCCAGGCAGGAGAAGCGACTGCCCAGGTTCCTTGAACCGGAACAGATCCAGAAGCTATTAAGTTGCCCCGACACCAATAACCTTTTAGGTGCGCGTGATCGGGCAATCTTAGAGACGCTATATAGCAGCGGCTTGCGTGTAAGTGAGTTGGTTGCTCTGAATCTGAATGATGTTGATTTTCTGGGTGAAGTTTTGCATTTGCGTGGAAAGGGAAAGAAAGAGCGTATTGCACCGATCGGGCCATCAGCCCTTCAGGCGATACAGCGTTATCTTACTTTCCGTGATGTAGATCCGCGTAAGCAGAGTTTCGACCAGCATGCTCTACTGATTAATAAGCATGGGAAAAGGCTCAGTACCCGTTCAGTTCGCCGAAAACTGGATAAGTATTTGAGACAGGCGGGTCTTGATCCGAGGATAAGCCCCCACACCCTCCGGCACAGCTTTGCAACCCACATGCTCAATAATGGTGCGGACCTGCGCGTGGTCCAGGAACTACTGGGTCACCGGTCGTTGAGCACGACACAGGTTTACACACATCTTACAACCAGCCACATGAAGGAAGTGTATGAGAATGCACATCCACGAGAAAAAAGCTGGAATGATGATTGATAGCATAGCGGTGCGTTGAGAACAAAGAAAATGTCGAACTTGTAATAAAGTTTGACATTTTTTTTGGTCTGCGTTATAACTTATAGTGGAGAGAATTTGAGATAGATTTATACTGTTGCCATCAGGTATAAAGCCCGATAAGGCTTAATAGATAACAGTTTGTAACTGGTTATCAGTAAGTATGATACGCAGCGATCGGCTCTGGCTTATGACAGCCCGGGACTCAACCAGTGTAATTGGTTGTGTTAAGCTGGCGTATCTGGCAATAGTGAGAGGTGATTAAAATGAGCGAAGGTTATAAAACCACTACTGATGAAAAAAAACTGGTTATATTAGACCAGAATTCGATCGCGGGAAATGTTAAGAGTTATGAACCGGCTTTTCTGGAACAGTTGGAGGGCTGGAACTGCTACCATGCAAAAAACTTCCATGAACTTTTTAGCATGGTGAAAGATGCCGAGGTTGAGGCGGTGGTTATTTCGCCGGAAGACTGCACTGCGATGGAAGGGCGAATGTTGAAGCGGCAGGCAGAGGAGCTGCTCAATAATATTGGTGAGGGTGTTTGTGTTAATAATCGGGATGGCGTAATTCTCTGGGCTAATCAAAAGGTAAATGAATTATCGGACTCTGTTAAGCAGTCGATCTCCAGTCATAGTGCTGATGCCTTTCGTTACTTCGAGAAGGAAGTAAGAGAGATATCGAAAAAGGATGTTATTTCCGGAACGCAGAAAAAGAGACGCTATTCATGTCAGGAAGAAAAGACCAATCACTATTATGAAATGACCGTAGCGCCGGTGATAGATCAGAATGGTAATCTGATCCAGACTTCGACAGTGGTAATTGATGCCACTGCCAGTCGTCGCTTGCAGATGCGGATCAATGCCATTGACAAAGCAGGTCATGAGCTGGTCCGACTCGAAGTGAGCGATTTTACCAGTATGAATGTTGAGCAGCGTATATCACTGTTGGAAAATAAGATAGTCAAGTATGCCAAAGAGCTGTTGAATTTCGATCATTTTTCCATCAGACTGCTTAATCCCAAAAATAATAAGCTGGAGGTTCTTTTCAGCGAGGGTATTCCCGGCGACCATGATCATGAGATATTTGCCAGTTCTGAAAATAACGGCATAACCGGTTATGTGGCCGCAACAGGCAGAAGTTACCTCTGTAATAATAATGCCAGTGATCCGCATTTTCAGCCGGGTATTGACGGTGGTCAGTCATCGCTTACTGTGCCGCTGAGATTGCATGATAAGGTTATTGGTACTTTTAATGTTGAAAGTCATCATTGTCATTCACTGACTGAAGAATCTCGTCAGATGGCAGAGATTTTTGCCCGATATATTGCTATTGCAATCAATATTCTTGATCTTATGGTCGTAGAGCGACATCAGGTTACCGGCCAGACGGCAGATACCCTTTATGTGAACATTTCCAAACCGCTCAATAAGATAATCAGTGATGTATCAGGGCTGCTGGAAGAATATGTTGGTCATGATGAGCTGAGGCATAAGCTACAGGTTATTGTTGATTCAGCAGTAGAGATAAAGTCGGCAGTTAAAGATGTTCAGTCGGGGCCACGGGGGATCTTTGATATTAAAGGTTCGGAAAATATCAAGACTGAGGAACTCTGGAAAAAACGGGTATTGGTTGCAGATGATGAAGAGTTTATCCGTGAGACTCTGGCCAATATTCTGGGCAATCAGGGCAGCATAGTTGACACCGCGGAAAATGGAGCCGATGCTATTACACTGGTTCATCATAATAATTATGACCTGGTAATAACAGATATTAAGATGCCCAGGGCCAGCGGTTATGAGGTGTTTTTAGCTTCGCGTCAGAAAAACAAAGATTGTGCCGTTATCTTAATGACAGGCTTTGGTTATGACCCGAATCATTCGATAGTTCGGGCTAATCGAGAAGGGCTTAATGCCGTATTGTATAAACCATTCAAGGTTGAGCAATTACTAACCGAGATAAGGCAGGCACTGCTAAAGAAATAAGACACTTGCTCAGTGATATAGACAACGAATATAAAAATAAAACCCGGCACTGAAATCAGTCCGGGTTTTATTTTAGTAACTACAATTTATTAACCTCACAGAGGAGGCACTGTCAGTCAGAATGAATTGCCGTAAATTCTGGCTGACTGATATTGGGCTCTGCTGCCTATTCCTTGCGGGGCAGGGCGATTATGCCGGTGCGAACGACATCTTTAATGCCATAAGGCCGGCACATGTCGATGAATGCCTCTATTTTGTCCGAAGGACCGGCGATCTCAACTGAAATGAACTTCGTGCCGATATCTACTACTTTGCCGT